>DAIDJX010000085.1 GCA_027451165.1 Prolixibacteraceae bacterium
AAAGCCAGACAGGTAAAAGCAGGCAAAAAAGTATTCAAATATTGAATATAATAAATGTAGAGACGCGGCGTGCCGCGTCTTTACATTAATAATATTCGTCCCCGTAAGATATTATTTTCTTGCTTTTTAATACTGAAACGATGACCTCAACGATCTGGTCATCGGGCAGGCTGGCATAATTGAAAATAATGTCGAAATCGCTGTTTTCATATTTCCGGCCAATGACCGACTGGGTGAAGCGGCATCTTTTTTCATCAGAGGCCATTACATAAGCTTCAGCTTCCTGCCGGCTCATGTATTTCATCTGGGCAACCCGGTTGATGCGCCATTCAAGGGGCGCCTCCAGACGGATGCTCAGGCGGTTGGGCAAATCGTGCAGCAGGTTGGTGGCCCCACGGCCAATAATGATGTAGCGGCCCTGAATGGCCAACTTGAGAATGACATCCTTGAAGATGGTCAGTGATTTTTCATCCAGCACATCGTCAAACACTTCTTCGGAAAACGCATTGCCTATCATCTTCACCCGCTCAATCATCTCCTGGTCATCCCGGTGCCTGTCCATCAACTCCTCCTGAACATACCGCATGGTATGAATAAAAGTATCTTTGTCGGCCCAATGCCATTCTGCTTCTGTCTTGGTATCTGACATATAGCTGTATCCGGTCAGGATTTTCGAAATTTTAATGGCTATCCGTTTGGCCGAACAACCAGTCTGTCGGGAGATGGTTACTACCGGACCTGCAAAATCACCGGTTTCCAGATTTGAGGCTGAAACATATTTCAGATAATTCCTGATAAATTCTTTCATGGCTTCTGTTTTGATTTAAAATTCAGGTACTGCGAAAATACAGCCAAATGATAAGATATCTTCACTGTCAAAAGGTTTAATTGCGTTTTCCTGAAATGTTATACAACAATCTTTTACAACATTTTATCTTTTCCCTATTTTTAGCAAAAAAATCATGGAGCATCCTGTTCAGATTGCGCTGGCCTCTTATGGTATGTCGGGTCAGGTTTTTCACGGACCTTTTCTGAGGGTTCATCCCGGATTCCGGGTGGTGAAGATTTTGGAGCGCAGCAAAGAAATATCAAAAACGCTTTTTCCTGAAGCCCGGATTGTTACAACTTTTGATCAGCTGCTGGAAGATCCCCGGATAGAAGTGGTTATCGTGAACACCCCTGACCGGTTTCATTATGAAATGGCCCGTCAGGCCCTGCAAGCGGACAAGCATGTGGTGGTAGAAAAGCCGTTTACCTTCACTTCTGCAGAAGCTGATGAACTGATTGGGCTGGCCAAAGATCGGCAGAAGCTGTTGACGGTTTACCAAAACCGGCGATGGGACAGCGATTTTCTGACCCTTAAACAGGTGATGGAATCCGGGGTGCTGGGACAACTGGTGGAATATGAGTCCCATTTTGACCGTTTCAGGACAGTTGCCCCTCATACCTGGAAAGAAGAAGAGGGAGACCACGCCGGAGTGCTGTACAACCTGGGCTCCCACCTGGTGGATCAGGCGCTGGTGCTGTTTGGACTGCCGGAAGCGGTTACCGCACACCTGAGGAAGGTAAGACCTGGTAGCCAGATCTTTGATTATTTTGATATCCGTCTGCATTATCCCTCTTTTGCCGCTATTCTCAAATGCTCTTATCTTGTGAAAGAGGAGGGCCCCCGCTATACGCTGCATGGTACGGAAGGCTCATTCCTGAAATGGGGTATTGACCCTCAGGAAGAAGCACTTAAAACAGGCACCCTTCCGGTAGGTGAGGAGTGGGGGAAGGAACCGGAATCAAAGCAGGGGTGGCTGAATGCCCTTGCCAACCAACCGGATACCATTGTCAGGGTTCCCACTGTCCCGGGGAATTATACTCCTTTTTACGATAACCTGTACCATGCTGTCCGGCATAGAATGGCACTGGCTGTAAAACCTCAGGAAGCCAGGGATACGATCCGGATTCTCGAGTTGTGTCTGGAAAGCCATCTACTCAGAAGAACAATAGACGTATAACACTCAGCCCGGAATCTCTGACCTTCTGAACCCGGAACAACCGGTTACCGATTACCGATCACCTGAATTCCGGAATCTTTCTTCGCTGTAAACAACGGCGCCATTTCAAACAACGGTGCGGGGATACGGGACCGTCATTTACCCCGGGCGTTGCCCGGGGCTATCAATATGACGCGCCTAAGGCGCTGGAAAAGAAAACATTGAACCGGAACAGACCGATTACCGATCACCGATTACTGATTACTGATAACCGATCAGACTTTAATCTTCGAATAGAGTTCCCTCAGGCACTTTTCATAAATGGATTCAATTTCCGGTTCGTGATTGCCGATCGGTTTCACCGGTACCAGGTCCATCACTTCATCGGGGAGCATTCCAGCGTTGAAATAGGTTTCCAGGGAACCATACATGGCCTGTAAAACTGCTTCCCTGGCCTCGTAATGCCCCATTCCGAATTCAATGCCCAGCTCAACCAGTTTTTTCCACTGAAACCAGAAATACGTAGGGGCCATAGCGGAAATGACTGCATAGGCCTCCAGTTTATGTTCATCCACTTCGAGGGAAGTGCCCAGAAAATCAAGCATTTGCAAAACTATTTCCTTGTCGTCGGAAGGAAAGGTCGGGGCAAACCAAATCGGGTTGTACCCTTCATTAATGACTGAAGTGGCGTTAGGGATCAGCCTGACCAGCCTGGTTAACTGGGGAAGCTTGCTCAGTATCTTTTTGCTGTCAATTTTGGGCGCCAGAGATCCGAAAATGGTCCTGGAAGTAACCACAGGAGCTATTTTTTCAAGTGTTTCCATGATCATTGGGGGGTGAAGCGCTAAAATCACGATCTCTTTGGATGCCACCTCCTCCAGGGTTCCGATATGAATGTCAGGGAACCGCTTTAATAATTTGTCCGTCATCGCTGAATCGGTGTCGAATACTGTAGCCTGTACCAGGTTAATCTTCTTGTTACCAAAGGCTTGCAGAAGTACTCTCGTTATCCTGCCTCCGCCAATAAATCCGATTGTTGGTGTTTTCATGAAATAGTCATTAGTCATTAGTCATTAGTCATTGGTCATTAGTCATTGGTCATTACATCCTCTAACAATACGATTCCAGGAACCGGATCACATTCTTTTCAATCCGTTCTTTCACTTTTGAAATGTCTGATTTCAGGAATGGATCACCGGTGATGTTCTCGAACAATTCGATGTACCTGTCTGATACAGAGGTTACAAATTCATCTGACATAAACGGTACGGTTTGTCCTTCTTTCCCCTGGAAACCGTTTTCGATCAGCCACTGCCGGACAAATTCCTTAGAAAGCTGTTTTTGAGCTTCTCCACGGGCCAGCCTTTCCTGGTATCCTTCCGCATAAAAATAGCGGGAAGAATCGGGTGTATGAATTTCATCGATCAGGTAAATTTTTCCCTCTTTTTTGCCGAATTCATACTTGGTATCCACCAGGATCAAACCTTTGCCAAGTGCCATTTCGGTTCCTCTCTGAAACAGCGCCCGGGTGTAATTTTCCAGCATTTCATATTCCATGCGGCTTACCAGTCCGGATGAGATAATTTCTTCCCGGGAAATATCCTCGTCATGTCCTTCTTCAGCTTTGGTAGTAGGGGTAATGATAGGTTCCGGAAATTTCTGATTTTCAACCATACCCTCCGGCATGGGAACGCCGCACAGTTCCCTTTTCCCTGCTTTGTACTGCCGCCAGGCGTGGCCTGTCAGGTAACCCCTGATGACCATTTCCACTTTGAAAGGCTCACAAAGATGCCCGATGGTCACATTGGGATCGGGTGAGGCAATTTTCCAGTTGGGAACAATATCGGCAGTGGCATCCAAAAATTTGGAAGCAATCTGATTCAACACTTGTCCTTTGAAAGGAATCCCCCGGGGAAGCACGACGTCAAAGGCGGAAATCCGGTCGGAAGCCACCATAATCAGCAATTTACCGGCAATGCTGTACACATCCCTGACTTTTCCGTGGTACAAACTCTGCTGTTGAGGGAAACTGAAATCGGTTTTAATCAATGCGTTGCTCATATTTATTTTTTTTGTTCTTCTTGATTATTGCTCTCCTGAACAGAGGGCTCTCTGGATGCTTTTTCTGTGGCGTACTGGTCATAAGCCTCCACGATTTCCCTTACCAGCCGGTGCCTGACGATATCTCTCTTGTCGAAGGTAACTACCTGGATGCCTTCTATATTCCGGAGAATTCTCAAGGCCTGGAGCAGGCCGGAGGGCGTTCGCTCAGGAAGGTCAATCTGGGTAATATCACCGGTGATGATGTATTTGGTATTGAGACCCATACGGGTAAGAAACATCTTCAATTGGTTGACAGTGGTATTCTGGGCTTCATCCAGGATGACGCAGGCATTGCTCAGGGTACGTCCCCGCATAAAGGCCAGCGGTGCGATCTGGATGATACCGTCTTTAATGTATTCTTCCAGCTTCTTTCCGGGCAGCATATCCTGAAGGGCGTCGTACAGTGGCTGAAGATAGGGATCTATCTTTTCCTTGAGGTCGCCGGGGAGAAATCCGAGCCTTTCTCCCGCTTCCACGGCAGGGCGGCACAGAATGATCTTTTTGATCTCACGGTTTTTAAGCGCCTTTACTGCCAAAGCAATAGCGGTATACGTTTTTCCGGTTCCGGCAGGCCCAATGGCAAAAATCAGGTCATTGTCCTTCACTTTTTCCACCAGAACCCGCTGGTTGGGAGTTCGGGCCCTGACCGGCTTTCCGGTGATGCTGTATACGAGGATATCGGGTTCCTCTTCCGGATTCCCATCACCACCATCATAATCGTTTTGCAAAATCTGGCTGATGATGTCAACGGTCAGAATATTGAACTGATAGTAATGGTCGAGGATATAATTGAATTTCTTGTCAAAGTAACGGAGTTCTTTCTCTTCTCCCTGAAGGTACAGGGAATTTCCTCGGGCAGTGATTCTGATCCGCGGAAAAAAAGTCTTTATAAGATTAATTTTGACATCGTTGATTCCATAAAATTCCAACGGGTCAATTCCTTCGAGAATGATTTGCTTTTCCAAACAGCTTTAAGATTAATCACTCAAAAATATCAAAAAAAGGATGGAAATAAATGCCTGCCGAAATTAATTTTGACATAAAAACCTGGTTCTTTATTGTGAATACAGCCGTGAGCAGGAAATTTTCAAAAACTTCCGCTAATTTCGTGACCTGGTTGAGGACGGGTTCACCGGCCGGATTGTGAACTTGGTAGGAGAAACATACATCATGAGTATTATAGCAATTGATATTGGCGGCACAAAGATTTCCGGAGCGGTTTTCACTCCGGAAGGGACTTTGCTCACCCGTCAAAAACGCCTTCTCGATAGCCGTTCCGGAGAACAGGCCGGTCAACTGGCTGCTGATGTGTTAATTGATTTATTGCGGGAAACGGTCGAAGACCGTGACCGTATGGTAGGTTTTTCCGTTCCCGGAATCGTTTATCCCGATACAGGCCGCATTTGGGCGCCCAATATTCCCGGATGGGAACAGTTTCCCCTCAGGGAAATGATTGCAGAGAAGACCGGAATCCCTGAAGCCTGTATTCATATTGGCAGCGACCGGACCTGTTCCATCCTCGGTGAGGTGTGGAAGGGCGCTGCCCGGGGTTCGTCTGATGCTTTGTTTATCGCCGTTGGAACGGGCATTGGCGTGGGTATTATGGTTAATGGCCAGATACTTCACGGCATAAGCGATATTGCCGGGGCAGCCGGATGGATGGCCCTCGAACCTCCCTATCACGAAAAATTCGATGGATGTGGTTGTTTTGAGTATTATGCCTCCGGAACAGGTATCGGCAACAGGGCTGTTGATTATCTGAAGGAACATCCTGAATATCAGGGACCTATGCGTGATAAAAAGTTGGCTGACCTCTCTGCTTACGACGTCTTTCAACATTACAGTGAAGGCGACCCGGTTTCCCTTAAGGTAATCGCAAAAGCCATTGAGCAGTGGGGAATGGCATCCGCTAACCTGGTCAGCCTCCTGAACCCGCATAAAGTGGTCTGGGGAGGTGGTATTTTTGGTCCTGCTTTACAATTCCTGCCTGACATTTACAGGGAAGCCTTGCGCTGGGCTCAGCCGCTCAGCATCCGCCAGACGGAGTTCGTCGCTTCGGAACTCGGTGAGGATGCAGCGTTGTACGGAGCGGCAAAGCTTACACAATCTTAAATCTTGAATCTGAAATTTGTAACCTGGAATCTGTCCGCCGGCTGGCGGATGAAATCTGAAATCTTTTAATCTTTTAATCCTTTAATCCTTTAATCTTAGTTATGATTGCACTCGAATGGTTAAACAATGCCCGCGGGGTGATGCAGAAAATTGAAGAAACCCAGCTGGAAAACATTAAAGCCGCGGCCCTGCTCATGGCGGATACCATTGAATGTGGCCGCTGGGTACACACCTTTGGCTGTGGCCATGCCACCATCCCTGTTGAAGAAATGTATCCCCGGATCGGGGGATTTGTCGGGTTCCACCCGATGGTGGAGTTGCCACTGACCTTCTTTACCCGGATTACCGGGGAAATGGGTGTCCACCAGTTCCTCTTCCTGGAAAGGGCTGAGGGCTATGGCATCGAAATCATGAAAGGATATGATTTCGATCCCCGCGATACCATGTGGATTTTCTCCCATACCGGTATCAACAACGTCAATATCGACGTGGCGCTGGAAGCAAAGAAAAAAGGAATGAAACTGGTCGTGTTTGGCTCAGCTGCTGAATCAGCTGGCAAACAAACCCGCCACTCCTGCGGAAAAACCATCTTCGAACTGGGCGATGTGGTGGTGGATACCTGCGTGCCCCTGACCGATGCCTCTGTACCCCTGAAAAACCATTTCGACAAAATCGGTCCGGTCTCCACCATGGGATTTATAACCCTGGTGTGGATGACGGTCACCACAGTGGCTGAAATCCTGGCCGACCGCGGGGTACACCTCTACATTCATCCTTCCCACAACGTTCCCGGCGACACCACCGCCCGTCAGCGGCTTGATGAAGCGCTGGCAGCGTACAAGGAGCGGGTGAAGGTGCTTTGATTTCGGATTTACATTAATTTCGGATTTCGGATATACGATTTCGGATTTACATCCTCCCGATTCCGGTCTCCGTTGTCCTGAAACCTGAAACCTGAAACCTGAAACCTGAAACCTGAAACCTGAAACCTGAAACCTGAAACCTGAAACCTGAAACCTGGAATCTGTAATCTTTTACTGGCGGACCAGTTTCAGCACTTTGGATTGATTTCCCGAAGTGAATTTACAGAGGTACATACCGGGTTGCATCCGGGTCTGGTTTTGGTTCGTTCCATCCCAGATATACTGGTGATCTCCGGCATCCCGGATTTCGTTTACCAGGACACTGACCAAGCGGCCCTGCATATCAAACACCTCGATGGAAACATGACCTTCTTCCGGAATGGAATAGTCTATGGATACCTCGCTTCTGAAAGGATTAGGATAGGCTGCAAACAGACTGTTTTCAGGCATGGGAGAAGCTGCGATTTCCGCAGATTTGGTAGTCCGTTGTGAAATCGTATTCGAATTGCCACTGGTTCCGGAGGCATTGGCAGCCCGTACCCGGTAATAGTATGTTTTATTGGCCGACAAACCAGTAATTGACAATGAGGCAACATCACCCAGTAATTTGTTGTTGTAATTGGTCAGTTTGGTGAGAAATGAACTGGAGGTCGACACATCAATATAGTAACTGGTAGCTCCGGTGGATTTATTCCAGTTGGCCGTAAAACCATTTCTGGCAACGTTGGTAGCTGCCGTAGCTACAGGGGCAGCAGGAGGTCCGGCTGGCAGAACTACGGTTATGGCATTGGAACTGGCGCTGGTACCTGCTGTATTGTAAGCCCTGACCCGGTAGTAGTAAGTGGTATTGGAGGTCAGACCACTGACAGCAGAAGAAGTCACATTCCCCACACTTTTATTGTTGTAGCCGGTGACAAAACTGCCAAAGGTGCTGGAGAGAGACACATCCAGGTAGTAATTGGTGGCTCCTGTCGAAGCATTCCATTTGGCGGTAAACCCGGATGAGGTAACACTCGTTGCGGCAATGGCGACCGGAGCAGCCGGCGCATTGGCAGTGGTTGTCACGGTTATCGTACCTGAATTGCCGCTGGTACCGTTGGCATTATAGGCACGGACCCTGTAGTAATAGGTAGTTCCGGCCGTTAAACCGGTTACTGCTGAGGCAGTTACATTATTCACATTTTTATTCTGATACCCGGTTACGTATGTGGTAAAAGTGGAATTGGTGGCCACATCCAGATAATAACCTGTAGCTCCCGTTGAAGCACTCCAGTTGGCATTGAACCCGGTTTGGGTAGTGCCCGTAGCCGCACTGGCAACTGGTGCGGAAGGTGGTGCAGCCACTGTGCCGACGGTAAAAGTTACGGTTTTGGTTGCCGCATCTCTTAGAATCTGGGTCAAAGGCACATTTGTATTTGCCCCGGCCCAGGAACGGGAACTGGGAGTAGAAGTATCGGAAAATGTATTCTTTCCGGTGCCGGTCCAGGGACAGGTCGAAGAACTAATGGTGCCATAGGAAGCAGGTGTGGATGATGGTTCAGAAGTGGCATTCTGTGCTACCGGGTACATCTTCTGTGGCGCGGTGATATTGATATTGGAAGTTCCCATCTGGCTGTGCACATGGTAAATGATCATTCCGCTTCCGGGGATATAGGCATCAAACAGGTGTTTTTCCCGGTTTTCCAGGAAAAAATATTCATTCGTGGTCGTGGTGTTTATCCTGTAAAAACTGTATTTATCCTGCGCCGCGTTGTACAAGGTGACTGAACCTGGTGAAGTGAGTACCGTTTCCGTGGCCCAGTTAAAAAAGCGCACTTTGACAAGCCCGGTAAAATGAGCAGGAGTAGCTCCATTGTTATTCCAGGAACCGCTGGCCATCAAATCCCAGTACCCGGTTCCTTCATATTGACCGTTGGTTGAATAATTAGTATCATAAAAATCAGGAGAACCCAGTACATGCCCAAACTCATGACATATTACACCAATACGGCACAGCGATGAGCCAGTGGTACCCCTGAGTTCAGACGAACACGAATAGCGCTGGAGATATTTTCCATCCTTCAGAACGGCACTGGCAAGACTCCAGGCATGGGCCCAAATGGTATTGGACGGTGCTCCGGCTTCTTCCCCGTATCCTGCATAAATTACATAAACACCATCCACCCATCCGTCACCATCATTGTCATAATTGGCAAAATTTACAGTCGGATCAGCAAGGTTAATGGCTTCAGTAACCAGTTCCCTGGGATAGAGATCATATCCTGAAGCATCGTTGGTCCCGTAATAGGCAAGGTTTTGGCTGGCTACGAACGGGCCGGCAACATCAGTCTGAAGGTTCAGCTGATTATAGGAATTTTCAGCATAAAAATCCTTCACACTGCCTGTAGCATTATCTACCGTGTACCCAAGGGTATTGAACAGGGCATCAAAATCGGCATTGGTCCTGACAAAGGGTTTATCCTTATATCCAATCAGCAGACAAATCAGTTTGCGGGTGCCGGTTGTCGGAAACGCCTGGGCAATAGCGCTTTCCTGGGCATACACCTGGTTGATCTGACTGATGATTGAAAGTTGATCCTTGCTGAAAAAGAGTGATTTCTTAGTCTTATCCAAAAGTGATTTTTCTTTCAAACCCCTTTGAAGGACATTTTTTGCAACCACTCCGGAAGGGACCATGTCCCCTTTTTCATCCTGAACGGCAAATTCAAAATAACCGGCTTTGTTGTGCATAAGGGTGTATCCATCCTCCGATAAAGCCCACTTGGTTCTTTCATCACCTTTCAGGTAAAGGCTGAGCTTTGTGCCGTCGGGTTGAGTGTACTCCACCAGCCCGGGATAAGCCGAAACAGCAAAGGCCATTCTGCTGACAATTATACAGAACAGAAATAAAAAAGTAAATTTCATTTTCATAAAACAACTGGTTTTTAAAGGTTTGTAAATTTTTGGGGAAATTAAGAAAAATAGATAAACGTGGTACTGTTAAATTAAAAAATAATCTGAAATTCATCGCTTGTCTGAATGATTGACTATTCCCCTGCACCTTTCCCGCCGTTTACCCAACGTAAGCCTCACTATGTTAACAGGCGGCCATGAAATGCTTGTTCTGCAAGGATTATCGCTACTTCGGGTGAACCAATAAAATTTCATCAACCGGGACAATGTGCCTGTAGCAAAACATCACTGAAGTTCAACGCCTCACAGTAATCCGGATACAGGCTTTTTTATATCATGACGCGATGATCCGGTTTTCACTCACCCGGTGAGACCAGTATTGACCAGTCGTTTTTCATCTTTTCATAAAACTTTTCTTTCCAGATTTTCTGGTAATTTGGATCACGGAAGTATCCTGAAGCACTCCTGACCATCAGTCCGAGCCTGTTTTCCGGTCCATCCCACTCCCCGATCTGTTGCCATTTCCACTCTTCTTTATTACCTATAAAGCCAATAAGAAAATCCAGGGCACCCTTTAGGGAGCCTCCCTCCGGATTTTTATATTCAAAAATGTTCAGCCCCGATTTAAGCCCAATTTCACCGGCATCAAAAAACTGGTTCAGGTTCATCACCGAATACCCCCATCCATTGGTCCTCGCCAGTTCTTCGGGTTGCCGGCCATCGGCTTCAATCATCGGATCAATCCTTCTGAAAGGTATTTCCGAAATCTTACGGACGACATATTCATCATTTCCGAGGAATCTTGCAATGCTGGTCACAATGACATCATATGCGACAGAATGATTGTTCCTGGCATTGTCCTCATCCTTTCCGTTGGAACTGGTGGTCAGCCAGGTGAAGAAATCAGAAAACCATTTTTCGATCCCGTCCAACTCACTTTGATTCATTAATCCTGAACATTTCAGCAAACTGATTACATCGACCAGGGTATACATCCCCCGGAAATCTATGATCCCGATTCCCCGGCCTTTGGTGATGCCAGGTATGGACTGCGCATATTCGAGGTGAGGATTCATTAAGGTAGCCGTATCCAAAAACCAGATCCTGAGCAAATCGGCAGCCTTGACTGCATACTTTTTCTCCCCGGTGAAATACCACGCGAGGGCGAGTGAACGGGTGGAACTGACCAGTCCGCCAAATTGGTTCCGGTCGATCCCTGCTTCCGGGTTATGAACCCCATCCCGTCTGATGTAAGGAATTCCGCCGGGTTTGGTACTATCAGGCCACCAATAGGGTCCCCTGCTCATGTAATCATGTTTGGTTCCCCCCGGAGAAACCGAGTTTTTATAGGTAACGGAAAAAGGACCCGAAGTCAATGCAGACTCCGCGTCAGTGATCAGCTTCTCGAATGCTGGATGGATTGACGATTTTGTGTCTTTCACCTCTTTTTTCACCTTTTTCATATGCTCAAAATTCCAACCTGCGAAATGCTGAGGCAGGATATCATTTCCGCAGGATATCAGGGAAACAGGGAGAAAAAGCAGCAGGCAATACCTTTTGAAAATTGAATTCATCACAGTTCATTAATTAAACGGACAACCGCTAAAATTAATAAAACCGGTTTATCTTTGGCAATAC
>DAIDJX010000086.1 GCA_027451165.1 Prolixibacteraceae bacterium
ATGAAAGGTTTTATTGGTTAACAGTACTCTTTCCTGCTGATTCCTATGGTCAGAAAAAAGTGTCCGGGTATTATTCCGGATGTCCTCAGAAATATCCTGGATGTCATCAGCCAGTTGAAGCCAGACACCATATCCGTAGAAGAAGCGGCTGATTTCTTCAGGAAGTGTGCCGGCAACCAGGTATCCGTCAGCCAACACTGAACAGCCACCTTTGTCAAAACTGATCCGGAGGATCTCTTCATCAGTCAGTTCAGCTTTTGCGCCGGAAAGTTGCAGACTTTGGGTCTGGGCCCGGTGGATAGCCATCAGGCTTCCATGAACTTCAGGATAAAGCGCCCGGGGAAATTGCTCTTCGATCATTCCGACCAGCGCAGAGATCTTGTTCTCCCTGCTGTTGGCAGCCATGGCCCCTTTCCCGGCCAGCCGGCTTTCAAATCTTTTGCTGAAAGCTACCTTCTCGGCATTTGAAAGTTCCGCATCGTCCAGAATGTTGTCAGAATAAGGATATAGCAGGCTGTAGGCCATGATGGAAGGGGTTATTTCTACTTTTTTCCCCAGGAGCAATTGCAGTCCGTTCATAATCCAGACATTCCGCATGGCCTGGTATATTTCATCTTTCTTAAGGGAAGGATCAAAAAGGCGGGCTTTCTCAAAGAAAGCGCGGGAGACTTCGACCATATCCGGGTGCATGATAATAGACAGCGCTTCATCGGAATAGTCATAAATCTCGCTCATGAATTTTCGGAAAGCGCTGAAAAAGCCAGCGGTTTCGGGCCTTTTCCCAGCTTTTTTCCATTCTTCCTGCTTTCTTTTGAATTTATCCTGATAGCCCTGGAAGAGGGTTTCCCTCCCGGTTTGGACGGCTGGAGGATATTGGATTCCGAAAACAGGAAATTCTCCGGAAGATGAATTCCAGATCTCCCCATAATAAGCAACAAGCCCTGATGTATCCATTTTGCAGTGAAAAAGTGATTTTACTGCTAAGATACAAGTAAAGTAACCACTGGAATGGTTATTCCGGCCAACAGTGGATTTTTACAGGTAAAAGGGGATATTTCAGGCTATATTGGTATATACCGCCTGAACATCGTCGTCGTCTTCCAGCTTGTCGATCAGTTTTTCGATATCTGCGAGATGGTCTTCCGAAAATTCCACAGGATTATTTGGAAATCTCTTCAGGGTGGCGCTGGTCACCGTTAGCCCCAGTTTTTCGAATCCTGAAGAGAGCGCGCCAAAACTGGTAAAATCACCATAGGCAAAATACTCACCTTCGTGTTCCTCAATGTCTTCAAGACCTGAGTCGATAAGTTCCAGTTCAATTTCATCAAGCGACAGGTTAGCCGGTTTCTCAAACTGAAAAACGGCTTTGCGTGTAAACATGAATTCGAGGGAGCCGGTGGGTGACAATTGCCCACCCGATTTGCTGAAATAATTTTTAATATTGGCAACAGTACGGGTGTTGTTGTCCGTGGCACATTCCACAAAGATCAATACGCCGTGAGGTCCCTTGCCTTCATAATTGATTTCATCGAAATTCTCCGCATCTTTTCCCGAAGCTCTTTTAATGGCGGCGTCAATATTTGCTTTGGGCATATTCTCGGCTTTGGCATTCAGGATAGCCGTCCTTAATGCGGAATTGGTATCAGGATCCGGGCCACCAGCCTTGGCGGCAATGGTGATGGTTTTTCCCAGACGGGGGAAAATCTTCGACATCTTATCCCAACGTTTTTCTTTCGCAGCCCTGCGATATTCAAATGCTCTTCCCATAGATATTGATTTATCCCCAGTCTGAAGACTGGGGTTGTCAGCGTGCAAAAATGCAAAAAAAAGTGAAACAATCGAAGGGGAAAGAGGTATCAAACTGGTTTTTTAATCTCCAATTTTGCGGGGTTTACATACCTTTTCCTCCTTTTTCACCTTTGCTCCGCACTTTTTGCATTCATAAACGGGATGAAGGGAATCTTCAAAATCTTTCTTATCACAAGCTTTTTTTGTCATATATCCGGTTAAACCTGCACTTATTAACCCATTTCCCGATGGTTTAGTTCAACATTGACCGGAAAATTTTTCTTCAGGTGATCTGCCATCCGTTCAGCAGCATACACCGAGCGGTGCTGTCCTCCGGTACAGCCGAAGTTCACAGCCAAATGGGTAAAGCCCTTTTTCAGGTATGCTTTCACCGACTGTTCCACCAGCGCAGTCACCAGTTGCAGAAATCCCGGCATTTCTGATTTTTCTTCCAGAAATTCCCCTACCCCGGGATCTTTTCCGGTCAGGCTTTTATATTCCGGATATCTTCCCGGATTGTGAATGGCCCGGCAATCGAATACAAACCCACCGCCATTGCCGGAAGGATCGGCAGGAATGCCCTTTTTATAGGAAAAGCTGGAGACGCTCACCGTCAGGGTATGTTCCTTTTGGCCAATGGACCGTAAAAAAGCGGAATGCGCTACGAGGTCAAGCACCTTGACCAATTCAGGAAGCTCGACCGGGAGATCCAGTTTTTTCAGAAGGTTGTCAAGATTGTCAAGTGCAAAGGGAATGCTTTTCAGGAAGTGTTCCTTTTTTTCATAGAAACCCCGGAAACCGTATGCACCCATGGCCTGCATGATGCGGATCAGGACAAATCCCTTAAAATAACGGATAAATTCAAAGCGGTCTACCGGCACTATTTTTTCGAGTTCATCCAGGTAGAAGTCGAACAGTTCGTCTCTTACTGCCGGAGGTATATCAGCTTTGCCGTCGTACAGGAGAGATGCAAGGTCATACTGAAGCGGCCCTCTCCTACCTCCCTGGTAATCAATAAAGAAAACTTTGTCGTCTTTCAGCATGATGTTTCTGGACTGAAAGTCGCGGTACATAAAATAACGGTTATCAGCACTCAGCAGGTAAGCGGCGAACTTTTGAAAATCATCTTCCAGTTGCTGTTCATCAAAAGGAATTTTCGCCAGTTTGAGGAAATAGTATTTGAAATAGCTCAGGTCCCAAAGCATGGATTGTTTGTCAAACTCCGACCTGGGGTAACAAACTGAATAATCTATTTTTTCACCTCCATTAATCTGAATGTGAGGTAGTTGCATTAATACCTTTTTGTATTCGTCGATGATGGTTTTGGAAAAGCCCTCAAATTTTCTTGTCTGTGTAATGAAGTCGAACAGGGTCACATTTCCCAGGTCTTCCTGAAGATAGGTGGTTTCATCTTCAGAAACAGCATAAATTTCAGGTACCTGCAAACCACAGGAGAGGAAGGCAGCTGAAAAAGAAAGGAAAGCCCTGTTCTCCTTCACATCGCTGTTGTATGCGCCGATGGCAGATTTGGTGCTGGTTTTCAGCCGGGCATATTCCCGGTAAGAGCCAGACAATGGTAACATTTCAAAAGAATCGGCTTCGCAGCCAAAACATTGTTGAAACTGCCTGAGCAGTTTGTTTTTAATATCAGAATCCAAAACGGAATGGTTTTAAAATTAACTTTACAAAACAAATCATGAACTGCATGAAACGATTTTCATTCAAAAATATTCAAATTTTGCGATGGCTGCGTCATTTTCTGGTCTTATGCGGCATATTCTTTTTTTTAATGCTGGTGATGGCGTTCACCACTGCTCCATTTTACATTTACCATTGGCTGGGAACAGGCTTGCCTGAGCTGAAGAATAAGCCTGATGTCATTGTCATGTTGGGCGGCAGCGGGATGCCGTCGGAATCCAACCTTATCAGGTGCTGGTATGTGGCTACTGCCGCATCCTCATTCCCTGAAAGTAAGGTTTTGGTGGCCATGCCGGGGGATCCGCTGGATTCGGCAGGAACACCTGCCCGGTTGGTTAAGGAACTGGTACTCAGGGGAGTTGATGCTGGTCGTATAAACCTTGAACTCAGGGGAACCAACACCAGGTCGCAAGCCCTCCGGTGTAAGGAACTGGTGGAAAAAAGCCAATCTGTCTGGTTGGTTACCTCTCCGGAACACATGCGCCGCAGTATGCTTTGCTTCCGGAAAGCCGGTTTTCTGCGGATTGGAGGATTACCTGCATTCGAAAATCCTTCTGAAGCTGATTTTTCCTTCCGGGATGATGAATTGGGGGGCAAATCGACAGTTCTCCCGGATGTAGGCCAAAATTTTCAGATCCGATACGAAATTTGGACTCAGCTAAAATATGAGGTGTTGATTACCAGGGAATTACTTGCTTTGGGGTATTATCGGCTCAGAGGGTGGATTTGATTTGCCCAGCGGGCGTTCAATATCCTTAGAAAATGCCCCCCCGATAAATCCTGTACCGTTGTTTGAAAAACCACAGACATGGTGTAGCAATGAATCCCTGAACGCGCAGCCCGGCCCTTCGGCTACGCTCAGGGACCGATGGAAGAACCTCCGGAACCATTTATTTAAAGAAAAATGGTGATTAATGTGGACTGTTTTTTGGGAAAATTTCCGGAATAAATATTTTTGGGGTTGAAATTTTAAAATATAATGAACCATGAAAATAAAATTAATTTTTCCGGTCATCGCCTCCTTGTTGTTCCTATTCTCCGGTTGCAGCAAAAAAGAGGAGCCGGCAAGATTTTTTGATTATAAATACAAGAAAGTTCTGAAGGAAGCCCGGCAGGAGGCTTATTTTTATCAGGCCAGAAATTTTGTTCCGGGAGGCTCCATTGCAGTTTCGGTAGATGGCAAATTGGTCTGGTCGGAAGGTATTGGCCAGGTCAGCACTGACCTTGAGGCACCTGCAGGACGTAAAAGTTGTTACAGGATGGGGCAGATAAGTCAGATCCTTACTTCAATTGCTTTTTACCAATTGGTTGAAAACGGCAAAATTTCTCCTGAAGATGATTTAGCCAAATTGCTGCCGGAGTTCGGTACCAAAAAATACCCTGTACCTTTAAAGCACCTTTTAACCCAAACCTCAGGGATCAGACAACCCACTGAGGATGAACTTAGTTATAGGGGAGGAAATAGTTTCCGGGATGCATCCAAAGCAGTTTACAACGATACCCTCCTGTTTCCTCCGGGAATGTACCAGTTTCCCACTTACTACGCTTATAACCTGCTGGGGGCAGTGATCGAAAACAAGGAGGGAAGGGACTTTAGCAGGATTATCAAGTCAATTACCGATACCCTTGGTCTGACTTCTGTTGTTCCGGACAATCCGTTGATCACCGTTAAGGGACGCAGCGCATATTACGATCGCAATGTTGTCGCTCAGGTAATAAATGCTATTCCACAGGATATCCGGTACCGCCTGCCTTCTGAAGGGTACCTCTCTACAGCCGAAGATCTGGTCAAACTTGGGAATGCACTATTGTCATCCACCGTTCTTTCTGATTCTGTCAAAGCTAAAATGTTCCGGCTACCCTTTGAGAACGGGGATTTTCGTTTGCGCTGGGGAAATGGCCTGATGTTCCTTCAAATGGCTGACGGTACCCCGGTGATTGTCAGCCGCGGATTGATCAGGGGAAGTGGTTCCATTTTGGTCATCCTTCCGCGGGAGAAAATTGTACTGGGTTGGCTGACCAATCTGAATGATGATACGGAAGAATTGCCGGGCATTTACCTTGCCAGCATGTTCAGGGATTTTATAAAAAAGTAGAGACGCACAAATTGTGATAAAAAATAGAAACGCACAATTGTGATAAAAATAGAAACGCACAATTGTGATAAAAATAGAGACGCACAAATTGTGCGTCTCTACTCTTTACCGGATTTCAATTTCCACGGGCGTTTTTTCCACAACCTCTTCTTTCTTCGGAACGGTGATTTCGAGGATTCCATTGGTGAAAACGGCTGAAATCTGATCCTGATCCACATTCTTCGGAAGGTTGAATTTCCTTCCAAAACTTCCCTTTTTGAATTCACGGCTCAGGTAATTTTCTTTTGTTTCCTGATTTTCATTTTGGACCGACTGGACAGTCAGCACATTCTTCTCAACG
Source organism: Prolixibacteraceae bacterium (assembly GCA_027451165.1). Lineage (GTDB taxonomy): Bacteria > Bacteroidota > Bacteroidia > Bacteroidales > Prolixibacteraceae > UBA1413. The sequence continues at coordinate 5,923 of DAIDJX010000086.1, forward strand.
TTGATCCTGATTTCTTCTTTGGAAAAACCCGGAACGGAGAGTTCAATGTGGAATGATTTCTCTTCCTCGCGGATGTTAACCGGGACACAACCACAGTAGGTGGTGTCGTATGAGTCGTTGACCCGGAAACCCCTGAAAAGATCGTTGATCAAGCTTCTTTCCACTGACGGATGATAAAATCTGATGGCATTCATTGTTATTTCCTCCTATTTTTAAATTGTTTTCGTTTTTGTTATCTGGAGGTAAGGAATCAAAAAGCATTCCGGGAGAATTCTGACGGGGAAAAACAAAGGTTATTTTCAAAATCAAGACAATGTGGCACATGTTAGATCAAAAACAATGACAATATGGCATAATTTTCAGATCCAGATGCGAACATAAATATTGCCATTGACTTCTATCGTACTTTGTGCGACCCTTTAGATTTTATACATTTGCCAAAAAGAACAGGAATGAGGATTGACATCATAACCGTATTCCCGGAGATGCTTGATGGGCCGTTCAGTCATTCCATCCTTAAAAGGGCTGGAGAAAAAGGGTTGGTGGAAATAGTGGTGCATCAGCTCCGCGAATTTGCCAGGGATAAGCACCGGAAGGTGGATGATTATTCTTTTGGCAAAGGAGCCGGTATGGTGATGATGATAGAACCCATTGAAGCCGCCATCAACTGGTTGAAGAGTCAGCGGGATTACGACGAAGTGATTTATACTTCTCCCGATGGTATTGTTTTTAATCAGCACGAAGCCAATCAGTTATCCATGAAAGAGAACCTGATAATCCTTTGCGGGCATTACAAGGGCATTGATCACCGGATCAGGGAGCACCTGATAACGCGGGAAATTTCCATCGGGGATTATGTGCTGACCGGAGGGGAACTGGCTGCAGCAGTAATTACCGACAGCATAGTACGTTTGCTTCCCGGCGCCATTTCTGATGAAACTTCAGCCCTCTCCGATTCCTTTCAGGATAACCTGCTCAGTCCGCCCGTTTATACCCGTCCGGCTGATTATAAAGGTTGGAAAGTTCCTGAGGTTTTGCTGAGTGGAAATGACAAACTGGTGGATGACTGGAAATTGCAGCAATCCATTGAACGAACCAGGAGGCTCAGACCTGATCTCTTTCAGAAATACCTGGCTCATTCTGAAGATGAACCAGGGCATTCCGAAACCCGCTAACCCACGAATCAGACCGCAAATGGAGAATAATAAAATAATACAATATCCGACGATTCTGCAGGCTATCCACCTGGTCATCCTGTACATTTTCATTCAGACAGTGGTCGATTTTCCGCTGGCCCTGATTGACTATTTCAAAGACACTGAGTATCTTTACCATCCCTTGAAGAAAATTGTGCTGAGCATTGGTTCAGTGGTGTTTATCCTTTGGTATGGTTTCCATAAAACGGGTAACCGGCTTACCGATGTTTTTCCGCTGAGAAAATTCAATCCTCTTTTGGTCTTAGGTCTATTCTTCTTCTTCCTGGGGATTCAGCAATGGCTGAACGTAATCAATGCCTGGGTAGATCATGTTTTGCCTCCTCCATCCTGGTTCTGGGAGTTGTTTGACAAGATATTCGAAAATGATTTTGGCTTCTGGGGTGCATTTATGAAAGTGGTGGTGGTGGCACCTATTGTGGAGGAGCTGATTTTCAGGGGGGTGATCATGCACGGACTGATGAGGAACTATTCAAAATTCACAGCCATATTTTTCTCCGGTTTGCTGTTTGCCCTGTTTCATTTAAATCCCTGGCAGTTTCCTGCCACTTTTGTGCTGGGGATGATATTAGGCTGGATCATGATCAGAACCCGGAATATCCTGCTGTGTATCGGAGGTCATGCTATCAATAACCTGTTGGTATTGCTGGCCATTACCTGGGCACAGCAGATCAAGGATTCGCCCTTAGCCACGCTGAGTGTGTTTACGGTTCTGGCGGTCAGCCTGGTTTTAACAGGGGGGTCGCTGTTGTTGATGAGTTTGGTTACCAGAGAGAAAAATTTGAAGTAAAAACAAGAAGGACATAAATTAGGAATAAATAATTAGAAATTAGTAATTAGGAATTTAATTGAATTATGGATACACTCTTGATTATTTCAGGCATACTGCTTCTAATTGTTGGATTGGCCGGTTGTGTGTTGCCGGCACTTCCCGGTCCACCCCTCAGTTATGTTGCCCTGTTGCTGCTTCATTTCACCGGTACCCACCAGTTCAGCACCAAATTTCTGGTGGTCTGGCTGGTCATCACAGCCTTGGTGGTACTTCTGGATTACCTGGTTCCGGTGTGGGGTGCTAAAAAATTTGGCGCCGGTAAACGGGGCGTTTGGGGAAGCGTCATCGGACTGGTCCTGGGATTGTTCATTTTTCCGCCTTTTGGCATCATCATCGGGCCGTTTCTGGGAGCAGTAATCGGGGAAATGACAGCTGGAAAAGAGAAAGGGCCGGCGCTGAAAGCGGGTTTTGGCTCTTTCATGGGTTTCATGGCCGGCATGTTGCTTAAACTGGTCGCTTCAGGTATGATGACCTGGTTCTTCTTTAAAGAACTGATTTAATGTCATTCGCTACGCTGTCATTCGCTACGCTGTCATTCGCTGCGCTGTCATTCGCTACGCTGTCATTCGCTACGCTGTCATTCGCCTGCGGCGTCAATGACTAATGACGCGCGGAGTGCCAATGACGCTCAGCTAATGACTAATGACGCGCGGAGCGCCAATGACGTGTAACCAATGGGCAATGACGCGCGGAGCGCCAATGACCTGATTTCTATCCTCCGATCTTTTTCACCTTGTACCCCATTTGCACAAGAATCTCAATCACTTTCTGAACGAAATCGCCCTGTATAAGGATTTCGCCGTCTTTGGCCGTGCCCCCCACCCCGCATTTTGTTTTCAACAGTTTGCCCAAAGCTTCCAGATCCTCAGCTGATCCTGAGAATCCTGTAATCAGGGTTACTGATTTGCCTTTCCTTTGTTTTTTGTCGAGCTGAACCCTTAAATTTTGTTTCCCGGGTGGAAGGGTTTCCTGAGCTTCTTCCTCCGGTTTTTGAAAGCTGAAATCAGGGTTGGTGCTATAGACTACACCGAGGCGATCTTTCCAATCGTTGACCATGAGAACAAGGAATAAGAAATAATTAATGAGCAATATAAAATGAAATTAATCTCCAATAAAGAATAACCAAGTTCCAGGTTGTTCAGTTTTCAAGTCACGCGAGCAGCCCCCGGATCACCACGCTGGCCATGTAGCAGCCAAACACAGGAGGCATATAGGATATGGTTCCAACGGTGGAATTCTTATTCACCCCTTGTTCCAGCCGGATGGCAGTTTCCGGTACTTCTTCCGGTGAATAGACAACAGTTACTCCGTCCCGGATGCCCAGCCGGTGGAGCCGTTTGCGCACCATGCGGGCCAGTTTGCAGTCATGTGATTTTGAAATGTCTGCGATGCTGACCTGTTCCGGATCCATTTTTCCTCCGGAACCCATTGAGGAAACCACCTTGAAGCCTTTCTGAACGGCATGATAAATCAGAAATGTCTTGGGTGACAGGGTGTCGATACAATCCACCACATAATCATACTGTTGATTGTCAAGCACTTCAACGGTTCTTTCATCCCTGAGGTATTCTTCCAGAACAGTGAGAATCAAATCCGGATTGATATCGAGCAGACGCTGGGCGACCACTTGTACTTTGGGCTTTTTCCAGGTGGAAACCAATGCAGGCAGCTGTCGGTTGCGGTTGCTTTCCTCAATCACATCGCCATCAATGATGGTCATGTTCCCGATACCGGCCCTGCAGAGCATTTCAGCGGCATAAGCTCCCACCCCGCCCAAACCGACAACCAGGACTTTGGCATTCCGGAGTTTTCCGGCATTTGACTCTCCCAGCAGCAGAAGTGTTCTCTCATCCCAGCTCATTCCCTTATAAACACCTGCCTGAAGTTCCACATCACCTGTTCGGACAATGCATCCTCTGTAAGTTCCTTCAAAGCGGCGTAGTTGCTGTACACCTCCTGAACCGGGCGCTTCCACTCATCGGTTTCAAAAAAGAGGTGGTCCAGGGGCAGGCTGGCCAGACTTTCACGAATGTTGTTGTTGTCGGTCATCAGTATTTTTCCGATGGAGAAAAAGAAGTCAAGAGGTACCAGTTGTTTGATAATCATATCATTACCGGTAAAGCCGTGCAAAAGCCAGGGAACCTTGGGTTTCATCCTGCGTTTGAGATGTGCAATTTCATTGTAAGATTTCACACAATGGATAACCAGCGGTTTATTTACCGATTCGGCGATCAGGCTTTGCTGCACAAAAACTTCCAGCTGAAGCTGAGACTCCGTATTGGCCAGTTTATCCAGTCCACACTCCCCGATGGCGATCACTTCCGGGAGCATTGCTTTTTTCTCCAGTTCCAGCAGCTCATCCTTATAGTTGCGTTCTCCGTTGATGAACCAGGGATGGAGACCAACAGAGTAAAACCCTCCCGGACGGAGGCTTAACGGCTCATCAGAGGGAAATATGTTCTGGATGAACAAATCTCTGGGATCTTCCGGCGTCTGGTGGGTGTGGATGTCGATAAATGGCATTACAATAAATTTGGTTTACTTTCAGTTTTGAAGTGCCAAAAGTAGAAATCTTTGTGGAAACGGCAAACGGGAGGTAATTTTCGCTGAATTAACCTATTGTGGATTTCCGGAAGAAGGAGAATACGGCCATAGCCGCCACACATAAAGCTGCAATGATGGCTACCAGGGCAATCGACCTGAAATCCGTCTGTCGCTTGATGATAATCCCTGCAAAAGCCCATACCACAGAGAAACCCATCCAGGGATTGTTAAACTTCCGGATTGCAAGGATAGTAATGACCATCCCGATGATAATCATCAAAATGGTCCAGATTTCCCCGGATATCCCGAAGCCGTTCCAGTTGTAATGCACCAGCAAAGCGGTAACATTGGCAATGGTAGCGATGCAGATCCATCCCAGGTAAATTCCGAAAGTTGCTTTAATCAACATATTGGAACTTCCGGTAAGCCTGATATTGATGAAGATCAGGGAGACGAGTAAACCCAGCATAACCAACAGGGAAAGTGGCAGTTTACCATAATGCCAGAAGACAATCCACAGGGCATTGAGGACGCAGGAAAAGATAAAGAGCCAATTGATTTGAATTATGGTAGCCTGGGTTGAACCGGAAAATTGAATGATGCAAACCAGCAACAGCAACAGGTAGATCACCCCCCAGATGGAAAAGGTGATTCCGGCAGGCACAAAAAGATTGGGAAAGGCATCAGACAATTCACCGGTATTCTTTCCATTGAGAGGAAGGGCATTAGCCAGGTAGTTCATGACGACCATTCCGGCGAAAAAGAGGATATTCAGGAACTTGATCATGTTGAGTTGGATTAGAATTGATGAACAAAGATAGCAAAAATCAGGACCCGGACTTTCCCAAGTCCGGAAAGGTTCAGGAGATTTTAAACTTTAAACTGCGACTTAGGAAAGTCGCAATCCCGGAAAACTGCGACCTGGGAAGGTCGCAGTCCCGGTGCCCTTTTAATGTATTTCCTCCAGGTTGTAAGGCGTTTCCTGGTAGACATAATAGTTCAGCCAGTTGCTGAAGAAGAGATTTG
>DAIDJX010000087.1 GCA_027451165.1 Prolixibacteraceae bacterium
ACCAACCCTTTGAGAACAGGGAAGCAGAAGTGTCGAGAGCCGGAGAACTGATGACGGAAATGGGAATCCTGGGGAAAATGCACAAAGCCATTGGCGAATTGTCGGGAGGCGAAATGCAGCGGGTATTTTTGTGCCGGGCGCTGATCAGCGATCCAAAACTGCTGATCCTTGATGAACCCGGAACCTATGTGGATAACCGCTTCGGCCGGGAGATCTTTGAAAAACTGAAGGAGTTGAATGAGAAAATGGCTATTCTGGTCGTGTCTCATGACATAGATTTGGTTGCAGACTATGCACATTCTATGGTTTTCCTCGACAGAAAACTAAGGCCTTACAGCGATTCCCAAGTAAAAAAATAACCTGATCCTTTTTTATTTATTTGATCTTTTCAAAATACTCCAAAGCCTTACCTGATTTCATAATCAGGTTAATTTCACCCAATGTAAATGTATGGGTGCCTTTTTTATAAGCATCATAATAATAGAATTCTTTGTATGGGTTTTTATCTATTATCCTACGAATAAGACTCTTATGATCCCAATAGGAATAGTTATTTTTTTGGTAATTATTGGCGTATTCCCAAACCGTTATATTTGTAAACACATCAGTCACCCAATTTTCACCGGAAACCACATATCCGCTTTCCAGGTACCACCTGAATCTTGGTTTAACCCTCCCATCAGGGTAATATTGAAATAAATCAGGATAAGAAAGATCATAATCCGGAATAGCATTAGGGGTTCCATCCGGATTTAATTTGAATGAAAGATAATTGAAATAACTTCCTTTAGTCTTATATATTGAAAATCCGGGTAAATTCCCTACTTCAATGTTTTCGTCTGCTATTTCCAAAGGCTCCTGTTCACAGGAAGATAACATCAAAAAAGCCATCAACAGAAAAATCAATTTTTCAATAATCCTTTCCATATCAATGCTTTTTAATGTTTAATTTCCGGGCTTAATTTATCTGCCTGGGTTTGCTGGGAGTTTAGAATACAAATCAGAAATAAACAAACTAATTTGGTCACTTGGAGATTTTTTTCATTTTGGTGTTTTATAAAATTTAACAGTTGATTGTTCAAAAATACGATTAATTTAAACCCCATTTGTTAAATAACGGAAAATAATACATGTTTTACAGCACTATATGTATATTTTACAAATCGCAATATTTTGATAGTGATAACCTGCTAAGAATGTGACATATGCTCGATTTATTGGAGTTAACTGACCTGACATTTTTTCGTAATGCCCTGCTCACTGCTTTGTTTGCCAGCATTTCCGGAGGGATCATCGGTACTTACGTCGTTACCCGGCGCATCGTGTTCATCAGCGGAGGAATAACCCATGCCTCTTTCGGCGGGATCGGTCTCGCCTTTTTCCTCGGGTTCAACCCTCTGCTGGGAGCCATCCTTTTCGCCATCTTTTCGGCCCTGGGAATTCAGTTCTTTTCGCACCGCTTTCAGGTCAGGGAAGATTCTTCGATTGCCATCTGGTGGGCCATGGGGATGGCGCTGGGGATCATCTTTGTCTACCTGACGCCGGGTTATACCCCCAACCTGATGAGCTATCTTTTCGGCAATATCCTGACCGTTACGCATCAGGAACTCCGGCTGATGCTGGGTTTGTTGCTGCTGATCCTGTTGGTATTCAGGTTCTTTTACCGAAGAATCCTCTATATTTCTTTTGATGAAGAGTTCGCGCGGATTTCGGGATTAAGGGTTTCTCTCTACAATTACGGGATGATCATGCTCGTGGCGCTGGTGGTGGTGCTGAACATCCGGGCGGTAGGGATCATCCTGGTACTCGCTCTGCTGACCGTTCCGCAGGCCGCTGCCAATCTTTTCACCCGGGATTATAAAAGGTTGATGATATACTCCGTATTGTTTGGGCTGGCCGGAACATTTTCGGGATTGTTTATCTCATTTTACCTGAACATTCCTTCCGGAGCCACCATTATTTTCACTCTTGTTTTCATTTTCGGGATTTCCCGGATGCTAAAATGGATCAGATGGAAAAGTCTTCAGGTGAGTTAATTACTTGTCAGGGCTGTGGTTCTTCCTGGCCAAAAGGTGATTTGGACCGGGAGTGCAGCAACTGTTTTGCCTGCACAGGCTGTGAAATATATATATGCCCGGAATGCCGCAGGGAAATAGTAATCAAGCCGGTCCGATTGCCGTCGGCTTCTATCGACGGTAAATAAGTTTACTTATTCGGGGCTTCGTTTTTGAAGGAACTTCTGACGCAGCGAAAACCGACGTATGATTTGGCGGTATCGAGGTATTCATAGGAACGGGTGGCGCTCCGGATAAAATATTCCGTGTCTTTCCAGGATCCACCCCGGATCACCTTCCGTTTCATCACCGGGGGATCGTCGGGATGAGCCGTATAATCCACTTCCGGGTTGAGGTCGTTGGCCAGGTCATAACCTGATTCAAAATAGGCTGAACTGGTCCACTCCGCCACATTCCCCGACATATCATACAATCCGTAATCGTTGGGATTAAAGGTTCCGACTTTCAGGGTGGTTGTGCTTGTTTTGCTGTCGGCCACATAATTCCCTCTTACAGGTTTAAAATTGGCCTGGAAGCATCCCATGTTGTTGCGGGTATAATAACTTCCCCAGGGATATTTGGTATTCAGCCTGCCACCCCGGGAGGCCAGTTCCCATTCCGATTCTGTGGGAAGGCGGTAATCGTGTGCCGGAACATCGTTCATTCTGGACCGGTATGTTTCGTTCAGCCGGGTTCTCCAGTTGCAAAAAGCGCGGGCCTGGTTCCAGTTTACCCCTACCACAGGGTAGTCCTGGAATCCCGGATGGGAAAAATATTTAAGGGTCAGCGGTTCATTGTAGGAATAGGAAAAATCCCTGATCCAACAGAGGGTATCCGGGTAAACAGCCACCACTTCGTGCATGATAAATGAACTGCGGTTTCTGATGGAATCGGTTCGGCCATCCAGACCGGTCACCACTCCTTTATAAGCAGGTTTCTGCAACTGGTACTGGTAACTGTTAACCCTGCGGGCCGCTTGTTTGAAATCAATCCAGTAATAATCGTATACCAGTTTCCGGGGATCTATTTCCAGCCTGTTTTTAAACCGCTCATTTTCGGGGATGTACAAATCATTCAGGGCAAGTTGGGTGTCGGGATCTTTCCAGGCAATCCGGGTTTTCCAGTTAAGCGCCGGATCAGCCAGGGGAACTCCGTAGCGGTCTTCGGAAATCAGGTATTCGGGTTCTGAAGCGCCAAGCATTTCCCTGGCAATCGAATCCCTGACCCACTCGACAAACTGCCGGTATTCGCTGTTGGTGATTTCCGTATCATCCATCCAGAAGGCATCAACGGAAACGGAGCGCATCTTGGAATCTTCATTGATTTCATCATCGGAAGCTCCCAACTGGTAGGCACCTTTTTCGACATAGACCATACCATAGGGGATAGGCTCGAACCAGGCCCTGGTACCGGGGGCATTATCCATGGTGATTGTTTCCGTCCTGGAGCAGGCACCCGCTAACAGTGCAAAGGCAACTATCATTCCGGCAGCCTGAACTGCCCTGAAAGCGCCACTAATTACCTTTACAGATTGTTTGTTCAAAATATAAACCCTATGTGCAAAAACTGTTGTAATCCCTGGTCCCTGAGTGTCTGATCATTTTAATATTCCCACAGATCCTGCTCAAAATTGAAAATCTTATCTTCAATCTTTTTAGATTCCAGCATAGCGCTTTTCCCGCTCAGATACTGGTTGATGGCCCTGTTGTTGAACACATTGGATTCCTGAACGATATAGCTGTTAAAGTATCTTCTGAGGAACAGATCGTCGTAGGTCATTCTTCTTGCATCGTTCTGGAAGTTAAATACCGGGCTCTTCGCCAGTAATTCCCTTGCTTCCGGATAATAAACCCAGAAAACCTTCCGGCGCTGTACCTGTCCACTCGGATCCCCATCCCGGAGATATTCCTGGATCGGACAAATGCCGACGATCCTGACCTGAAGCCTGGAATTCTGCTTGTCAAAATACCACTCCTCCTTGATCATAAACTGCTTAACCTCATTCATCCTGATTTCCCCGGAATCTGTTCTCATTTCCTTTTCTCCGGTATCAAAATTAGTCACCTCCTTGGTGGTAGGTACAGCTCCGAATGATACTTTTACTTCATTAAAATTACTTAACGGTATTTTGAAATCATCGTCATTACGCGCGTCATAAGCCGTAATGGTCTGATTCCTGATACCTTCCAACAGTATTTCAATGAGACTTTGTAACCCATCGACTGATTTTGTCGGGTAAAAGAGGGGTTGGTTGATTTTTTCCCTGACATCGATGATTCTCCAGATCATTTGTGACCAGAACACATCAGCTTCCCGGACCATGGGTATGATCATCGGTTTTTTCTGATAGGTATCCGTCCGCTTGTAGGCGCCGTTGATAATCTGCCCGTCACTGTTTTTACTCCAAACGACGAATACCAGAGCGGTAATCAGGAAAGAGAAAACAAACTTCTTCATTGCTTATCGGATTTTAAAACTGATGGGGTCCAGGGGACGATCCGTTCCGTCGTCTCCTTTTGCCCTGATGTTATCAAAATAAATAATACTTCCTACAGTCAGGCTATTGAACTGTTTTTTCTGCTCGTCGGTAAAACGGGCTGATGTCGATTTCCAGGTACTGGTATAGCCGCCAGCACCGGTAATAGACACATCGAACTGGGTAATCCGGAATTTCAGGTCAAAATCAAAGTCTTCCAATACGGCCAGCATACCGTCTTCGAGTCTCAGTTCTTCCTTTTTGATGTTGCCACCCGCCAGATTAGCAATTTGTGCCACCGGGTCAGGAACTTTTTTAACCCTGAAATCCATGGTGCCCATCAGTTTTTCTGTGCCTCCCACATTGGCATAGACGGTAACTTTTGTTTTCCGTCCTTGTTCATCCAATTCGGTCGGATAGACCAGCCATTCGTTTCCGGAGGGAGTAACCTTTCCGTTGGTCATTTCGATCCGCAGATTTTCCTTGACAATACCCGGAACAGAGACATCGACCGGATTCCCGAGGCCACGGTAAAAAACGTTCATTTTTTTCGGTGAGATGGTTACACTGGGCGCCGTTACCTGGTATTCCTTGTTAAAATCATAACTGCGGATAGTCCCTTCCGGTGTTTTATATTTCAGGACACCGCTCCATTTGAAGGTTCCCGTTTCCTGTGGACGGAGCCGGTATACTGCTTTCCCGTCGACAATCGGCATCCGGTTTCCTCCCACAATGATTTCAGGATCAACAGTGGTGTCAATGGCTGCAAGAAAAATTTCGGCCACGTACTCCTCCCCTTTCAGCACAATGGAAGAATTGGCAATCACCTGGGCATCCAGTTTATTGAACTTATAGCTGGAAGCATCGATCTTGGAATAGAGGTAATTGAGCAGGTTGGCTTCCGAATTCTTTACATCAATCTGCAATTTGGAAAGCAGCGTCATGATGGAAGCCAGCGGTTTATTTTCGAAATACTGGTTTTCCCATGGTTTTCTATCCCCGGACCGGAGGTTGAATTTGGAATCAGCTGTTTCCAGTTCTCTGGCAATCACTTCTTTCAATTGGGAATCATTCCCGTTATCGATCATTGAGATCATGAAATTCTTATACTCTGCAATCTTCCCCTTTAATTGAGCTGCCCTTTTCTGAGCGATCATGATTTCGGAAGGCGTATTGATATCATCCTCTTTTTTGAGTACAAGGGTATCGCCTTTCATGGTAACGTATGAGAACCGCTCATCGTCGAGGGAATTGGAGGAATCGTAGGGTTTGGATCCGGAAGCTGTCACCAGTTCTTCCTTTAGCCTCCAGATATAGTTCACAATACTGTCGGTCTTCACCCTGACCTGATCCGCCTTGATCTTCCATTCTTTGACTTTTTCGGCATTTTCAGCATACTGTTGTTCAAAAGCCAGGTACACCTGTGAATTTTTTGAATCAACAGCGCCAAAAGTCTGGATCAGACTGCCGTCAATAACCCTGAAAGCTTCCAGTGTTTCAGCTGCCACGTTGAGTGCCAGCATGGCCGTCAATACGATGTACATCATATTGATCATCCGTTGCCTCGGTGTTTCCGGGCAGTTTTTAATACCCATAGCAGTAAATACTTAGGTTCTGTTACTTTTTATAATTCAGGGCACCCAGCATATTACCGTATATTCTGGTCAGGTCTTCCAAATGCTGATTTAATTTGGCTGCATTTTCCCGGTAGCGTTTCAGTTCTTCCGCGGAAGCGGCCAGCATATCGTTCATTTTACCCAGGTCGTTGTTGAATTGCTGATGTGCTTTGGCCTGGTTTTCAGTCCCCTTTAACTGCATTTCAAATGCAGAATTGAGTGCGGAAATATTGTTGTTCAGTTTTTGCATATTTTCAGAATAACTTCCTGCTGAGCTGCCAATATGCTGCATACTCTGGTTAAGTTTCTCTGAAACCGTCTTATAACTGTTCACCAGCAGGTTACCCGATTCTGCTATTTTGCTGGTGAATTCAGTGCCTGAAGCATTCATCTTTTCGGCAACAGCCAGTCCTGAGTTTTTCATCACTTCAGCTGCGCCTTTGTAGGAGTCCACAACAGAGTTGACTGATTGGCTGATGGCTGTATTGGCCCTGGTGTTTACTTCATGCAGTTGACTCATGGAAACACTGGCAGAGCTAATGTTTTGAACAAACTGTTCAGTAGCAAGGGTAGCGGAAGAGATGTTGCTGATTCCCCGCGCAGTATTGCTAAGGTCTTTGAGACCGAGGCTCACTTTATCCAGCAGATCAGGTGTAAGATCAGTTCCTTTGAGAAGTTCATCCAGTTGTCCTTTTACCGGTTTGAATTCCCGCGGAAGTTCTTCTGCCGGAAAATCTTCCTTCAGTTCCGGATAGACCCTTGACCATTCCGGCATTTCAAGCGGTGGCTCGAAGGCTGAAACAAAGAAGATAATGGCTTCTGTGATAAGTCCGATCCCGAGAAACCATCCGGAATAGGGCCAGTGCTGCAATTTGAACAAGGCTCCGATCAATACTATGGAAGCGCCCCAGCTGTACACAAATCCCATCATGGATTTGGCACGTTTTGTCTTTAAGAGTTCACCAATATTCATTTTCTAATCGTTTAGGCATGTTTTAAAACTCGTTTCCAAAAGAAGATCTTACGCAGCGGAACCCAATATAAGATTTGGTGGTATCCTGGTATTCGTAGTTCCGGGCAGAGACCTGGTTAAATACGGCCACATCCTTGAAAGATCCCCCCCTGATCACTTTTCTTTTCATGACCGGCGGATCATCGGGCAGGGCATTGTATTCAAAGGTGGGGTTAAGATCGCTGATCAGCATATAGCCTGATTCATCGAAAGCGGTGCTGGTCCATTCAGCCACATTTCCTGACATATCGTACAATCCGAAATCGTTGGGATCATAACTGCCCACCCGCATGGTTTCAATGCCTCCGTCTTCCACATAGTTACCGCGAAGTGGTTTGAAGTTGGCCAGAAAAACGCCTTTACTGTCTCTCATGTAATAACTTCCCCAGGGATAAAGAGAGAATTTTTTTCCTCCCCTTGCTGCATATTCCCATTCTGATTCGGTGGGCAGACGGAACTCCATCAGGCTGGGGTTGCGATGCTCAGCCAGGTAATCCTCCTGAATTTTTGTCCTCCAGTTGCAGAAAGCTTTGGCCTGGCTCCAGGTAATCCCTACAACAGGATAATCAGAAAAGCCGGGATGCCAGAAATATCTTGTGGCCCAGGGTTCATTGTAAGAATAGGTAAAATCCCTCATCCAGCAGAGGGTATCCGGGTATACCGGAACTGTTTCCCTCATAATAAACGCCGAGCGGTTGGTCACAGTTTGGATTTCACCATTGGGCCGGGTGACTACTGCGTTATAATTGTATTTCAGGCTGTCTTCATTGTAGCTGTTGATCCTTCTTGCTGCCTGTTTGTAATCGATCCACCAGTAGGAATAAAAAAGTTTCCGGGAATCAATCTCCCTTTTGTTGAGGAATCTCTCTTCTGCAGGAATGTATAGGTCTTCCAGGGCAGCCGCATAATCCGGATCGGTCCAACGGATCCGTTCCCTCCAGTTGATAAGGGGTGGGTCGATGGGATTGTTGTTGCGGTCTTCGGTGATCAGGTACTCCGGGAATTGTTGTCCCAGCATTTGCCGGGCAAGTGAATCCCTGACCCAACTGATGAACTGCCTGTATTCACTGTTGGTAATCTCGGTATCGTCCATCCAGAAGGCGTCGATTGACACGGTGCGGGTGGGTTGCATGGAGGCAGACGGATCCTGATCATTGGTTCCGATATTCAAGGTTCCCCTGCGGATAAAGGTCATCCCGTAAGGCGCCTTTTCCTTCCACTTACCTCCGCTTCTGGATCCGACCAGCTCCCCGTTACCATAGCCACTGCCGGATCCGGGCAAACTGCAGGATGTGTTCATCATCAACAATCCGACCGAGCAAGCAGCTAAAACATTGACTAATTTTTTCATATTTCAGTTCTGTATCGCTTTTTCACAAAAACCTGACACTTTTATATTTTCTGCTCCTGTTCTTTTCCACATTGAGTGAATAACTCAGAAATACCTCATGCGACCCATAGCCGTACCTTCCGATGGCAGATGTGGTAAGATCAAAAGAATACCCCACACTCAGCCCATTGATCAGTTCCATTCCAAACAACAAGGATACTGCATCCTGCAACCGGTAGGAAACTCCTCCCCAAAAACGGTTGTTGAAAACCAGGTTTGCGTTCACATCCAGCTGCCATCCGGCCAAATCACTTTTCAGCAAAAACGAAGGACGCAACTCAATTAACGGATCAGGCAGTTTAATATTGTATCCGCCCGTCAAATAATAGTGCCTGGCCAGATAGGTGGTAGCCAGATCAGAGAACTTTACAGCTGGCTGGTTGAGGTGCGTAACGGAAATTCCCGCATAATAATTCACCCCTTCCAGATAAAGCCCCAACCCGGCATCCAAAACAACCTGGCTTGCTTCACCCTGGGGAATTGCCGGATCTGATGCCGGATCAATATAAATACCCAGATCATCGTCCGGAACCTCCCATTCACCTTTAATGCTTTTATTAAAAACGCCCAGGGAGAGTCCAATTCCCAAATTTGCAGTCCGTAAAGAACGCTTATAGGCATAATTCAGATTCACCCAAACGTTTTCTTCCGGTCCCAGTTTATCGTTGATCATATTCAATCCGATTCCTGAAGGCGCACCAAAAACCATTACCGGCGCATCGGCGCTGAAGACCATCGTTTTGGGAGCACCCTCAAATCCGGTCCATTGGTAACGGTTAAGAATTATTCCCCTGATCGCATCCTGGCTCCCGGCAATACCCGGATTCACCCCTAATTTGTAAAACATATTATTGGTGTATTGCGGGTCTTGTTGCCCTAGTGCCGCCAAACAGAATACAAAAATAAAAAATAAAAAAGAAACTATCTTTCTCATACTCATTTCTCAGGTAACGCGCATCGGAATTCACCCGGGTAAGTCAGTAAGATTCCACGACTGTCATGCAAAGAACGGATTTAATTTTCTAATATTTTGAATACTTCTCAGTTTTTCGGGCATATTTCCACCACAGATCAGGGATTTCGTCTTTCATGGCAATAAGATAATCCATTTCCCTGCAGGGTACAATCAAAGTTTCAAAGCCTTCCATTTCAACTTCCATCCACCATCTGTCGGTGGAGGGATGCTGAAAAAACACGATTTCATGCCCCCCGATATGGGCAAAATAGCGGTTGAACCCTGCCGGATCCTTCATGGGATCGACCGGAACACTGTGTGCCAATGCATCAAGGAAATACCAGATCATCTGAGCTGTCAGGTTACTGCCCTTCCCATCGGGATCAAGTTCAGGGTTGAGTTCAAAAATGCCGAAAACCTTCAAATTACAGCCTAATCCGGCATAATGTGCCAGACGGCAGGCTTCCTCAGCAGTCAGACCGCTTGAAGAAGTAATACCTCCCGTCTTGACCTCACTCTGACGGAGGGCTGAAAGATCAAAACTGAGAAAAGTAGTTTGCCGCAGAAGAGGTTCCACAGCACTGAAATTATCCCGCAGATCGCCCATTCTCAGGAAATCATAACTCTTTTCCCGTAAGGATTGTAAAATAAAAGGTGATACCAGGTGGCTTTGCAGGCCAATCATCTGCAAATGAAAAAGGGATGGATTTTCCCTCCATATTCTGGAAATAAAATTACCGGCATGGGTGGCTTCCCTGGTTGTTTTAACATCCACCCCGGCATCCACGATAGTGAGTGTGAACCGCCTGTCGTCCCTGAATGCCCGGGAAATCCCGATACTCAGCTCCTGGCTGCCTCCAAGGATGACCGCCATGATTTTGTTGTCACTCAGGTACTCCACCACATCCCGGAGAGCATATTGAACATCCTCCCTCTTTTTCCCCGGTTTCAGATTCCCCAGATCGATAATCCCTCCGGAGATTTCCGGAAGAGCGAAACGGTAGAGGTGTTTCCTGATCTCGTCGGGGGCAAGGGCTTTTCCCCGGTTTCCCGGGAGATTGGTGGCAGGAACACCGAAAATCGCCACCCTTGTTGGCTTTTTCCCGGTTCTGATTTCCTTTTCCTTCCGGATATGGTAGCCAAAAGTATGGGGTGTCAACGAACCATCATCCGGAAAATCAACCGGCTGAAAATAAAGTGATAGATCCATCATATTCCGGTAAAATTACCTTATCCCAGGCTTATTTTGTTTTTTTCTTCTTTGTCCCCTTCCCTGAAGTTTCACCGATGATGCGGAGACAATCCTCATGGGTAAGCTCTTCGGCTTTAACATTTTTGGGAATCCTGAAATTCTCTTTCTTAAAGACTATATAGGGTCCCCACCGGCCGTTCAGTATCTTTAGCTGGGAATCTTCCGGGAAAGTTTTCAATTCTGCTTTGCTCAGCTTATCCAGTTTGTTCAGGATCAGTTCAATCGCCCTTTCCAGGGTTACTGTATATGGATCGTCACTTTTGGTCAGCGAAATAAACTGGTTGTTGTACCTGACATAAGGACCAAAGCGCCCAATCCCGACGGTTACCGGCTTTTCTTCATAATTTCCCAGTTCTCTGGGCATCCTGAACAAAGCCAGGGCCTCCTCCAGCGTAATGGTTTCCAGGTGTTGCCCGGGACGCAGGCTCGCAAACTGTGGTTTTACATCTTCCTGTCCGGGAATGGATTCTCCCAGTTGCACTATGGGACCGAACCGGCCAATTTTGGCAGATACCTGTTTCCCGGATGCCGGATCGATACCCAGGATCTTTTCTCCCCGTGTTTTTTCAGAATTTTTCAGCACCACCCCAATGTTTTCGTGGAAGGGATGATAAAAACGGTCGATCACTTCGTGCCAGAGTTTTTTTCCCTCGGCAATTTCGTCCAATTCTTCTTCCACACTGGCTGTGAAATGGTAATCCATGATCTGCTGAAAATTACTGGTCAGAAAA
>DAIDJX010000088.1 GCA_027451165.1 Prolixibacteraceae bacterium
CACCCATCCGGCATTGTTGTGCCCCCTCCAGTCTTCAGGGAAAATGCGGATGAAGGATTGGTAAATCTTCAGCTTACGCGACAGGTCATCAACCAGTGTGGCGGCGTGCAGCAATTCAGCCTGATTCAGGGAACCGGGGTTAGATTCGGCCAGCGCCAGAATCTCTTCATCCGTTTTCCCGATGATCTCTACTGAAGTGTACAATTTGGCCCTCCTGAGTTTCGGGAGAATTTCATCCTTAATCTGCGTGAATGTCTCTGTCAGGTTCTTGATTTGGGTTTCCCTGACATCAGGATCGGTGTACATGGCCAGAACCCTTAATATCAGGTCTTTGTCCTGGATATTGGATTTTTCCATCAATTGTTTGAATCCTTCCCAGTCTTCAGGCATGTATTTGGTACGGATCTTTTCCAGCAATTCGGCTTCTTTCAGTTCGCCCTCCAGGAAACGGGTGGACACTTTTTCCCTTTTGGACGCCAGATCTGCATTGAGGTCAAGGGTGCCGTCCGGAGAAGCATAAGCCACTACCTCCACTTTCTTGACCTGTTTTTTATCGTCTTTTACAGCGCCTTTGGTATAATCGAGGTAATTTTTCATGGCGTCGGAATTGCTTTCGCTCTTGCGCAACTCCGAGCTGTTGATGAGGTAGGCGATGTCGGCTACCATTTCCTGGGGAACAATTCGCTGGAAAGGATCAATAGCAGGATCATAAACCCCGGTTGTGTTGGCTTCACGGCGAATCCCAAGGAGAACTTTTGGTAAATTGGCCAGGAGCGTACTGGTGGCCAGGATACCTTTTGCCAGCGGAACTGCTTCAAAATCAAGTGACTTCTTACCCTTCGTAGCCGTCATTTTCATGACCAGCTCCGATTTACGCATCGCATCCTGAAAGGCAAAACTCTGGTTGTAATTGATCGTTCCGCCATTGGTATAGCTGATGACCCGGTTGTTGGCCCGGATTTGATCTCCCTGGAGCAAAATGGCCGGCAAGGCTGTTTCCCCGTTGGCATAGGTCAGTACAGGCGTTGCCGTTATCGTAGCAGTCTTGATGAAATATTTCTTTGGAAAATTAAGGTTAATGGCTACATCCGTTTTACCGGCATGGGTTTCGAGCATCGCAGGAGTGGTGGTGAACTGGATCAAACCGGCGTTCTTTTTCATTTTCTGCAGGTTGGTACAGGATGAAAGCAGGATAATAGCTATTATTACCCATAAATTTTTGGAATTGAGATTTTTCATGGTCGACTTATAATCAATTTTGACAAAAATAATATCCTTATCAGTATTAGCAAACGAAAAATAAGTTAAGGCAAGATGATCCGGCTTACTCCCGACCGGTTTTCCCGGTTCAGAATGGCCTGCTTTAACAACTGGTAGTCTTCCTGATGTTCTACAAAATCCAGTTTGTTGGTGTCAATGATCAAAACCGGGAATTGCGTAACTTGTCTGAAATACTCAAAATATCCCTGCTGGATTGACTCCAGGTAAAGCGGATCCATTTGCTGTTCATATTCCCGTCCTCTTTTCCGGATGTTTTTCAGCAGGTTTTCCACACTGACATGCAGGTAAACATAGAGGTCGGGTTTGGGGAGTGATTCAAACACTATATTGAACAGCCTCCGGAACAACCTGTACTCGTCTTCCTGAAGGGTATTTGCTGAAAATATGGCTGATTTGGTAAAATAGTAATCCGATATCATCATGCTCCGGAAGAGCTCCGGCTGCAAAACTTCCTTGTTGATCTGATTGTAGCGGTCGGCTAAAAAGGAGAGTTCCAGCGGAAAGGAATACTTTTCCTTGTCGGCATAGAATTTCGGCAAAAATGGATTATCGGCAAACTGTTCCAGTACCAGCCGGGCATTCAAATCTTCGCTCAACCGGGTTGCCAGCGTGGTTTTTCCGGCTCCGATGTTCCCTTCAATGACCAGGAATCTTAAATCATCCATACAATCAGTTCTTTACAAACCTGTAATTCATTTGCTCCTTTCCGGTTCTTATGGTCAGGAACCAAAGCCCTGGCTTCAATATCCCGGTAGGAACCCTGTTTTTACCCGGATTCAGGTTTCCGGTGGCCACACATCTTCCGGACAAATCACAGATAGTATATACAGCTTTTGCCGGTAGCTGGTCAATGAACACTTCCTCCCTTGCCGGATTGGGATAAATCAACAACCGGTATCCGGTGTTTTTCACCGTTGTGCTGACTATTCTGATTTCTTCAACGGCAATGTCATAAACCGAAAATCCAACTGTCGACTTCCCAAGGTCAAACACCAGCCGTGCATTGGTGATGGAATTGCCAGTCATCACAAAGGTAAAGACAGATTTGGTTTCTGTGGTGGTCATGTTGAATCCGTTGTATCCGCTGAAAGCTGTCCAGGGGTCAACCGGCAACCCCAGGTATGCTGTTCCAGTTCTTTCGGCGGTGGCTACAGTAGTGAAGGAAACCCTGTAAGTTTTACCCTTTTCGAGGGCGATGTTTCCCTTGACTGCCTGAATATGCCAACCTTCCGTTCCGCCATTGCTTACCGATATGTTCATTTTGCTTCCGCTCCTGTTCCAGCTTCCCGCAGCGCCATTGCTGAAATTGACAGACCAGCCGTCGGTTCCGGAAGAAAAGTTGCTTTTATACAGCAGGATGGCTTGGATGGGAACTGCCGGAGGCATCGGATTTTTAACCAAAGCATCCGATAACGAAGTGAGAATTTGTTTGGTGTCCGGATTGTAAATCCCAAAACCGGCGCTGAATTCCCAGTAGGCCCAGCTGAAATTCTGCTGTTCGAACCAGCGGGCGAGGAAATTGGTCCATCTGACCCTCGAGGCCAGATCAGCCTTGGAATAGGCCCCGAATTCCCCGATGTGGACCGGTATATGGTGGTCTTTTGAAAACTGGATCGCCTGACGAAATTCACTTTCAACTGTCTGGCGCTCAGCTTCCGTATCATTCCATTTGGTACCCAGCCAGTTTTGTGCTTCTGCCCCCGACCATTCTGCACCCTGGTGGGTAAATTGGAACGGATTGTAATAATGGATGGTCAGCAGGAGGTTTTCATCCGGGGGCAGCTGAAGCTGGTTCAATCCGCCCAATCCGCCCCATTCCGCCGGGCCGATGACCACACAGCGTGCAGGGTTTGTTTTCCTGATTTCTGCCAAAGCATCCGCCAGAAAGGTGTTCCATTTTGCCGCTGTCAGGTTGTCGTGGGGTTCATTCAACACCTCGAAAAGCAGCGAATCAGGGTAATTTTTGAAGGTGGTGGCAATCTGGTTCCATTGGGACAGAAATCTTGCTTTTTGTTTCTCAGGATTGGCAAACAGGGAATCGTGGTGGTGCATGTTGATGATTACGTGCAATTTGTATTTCAACGCTGTATCTACCACCTGTTTAATTCTGCTGAGAAACGTGGGAGCAATGGTGTAAGGCGCTGTCCATGATGTTCTTGCCGTTGGTTCCCACCGGATAGGAATGCGGACGTGCTTAAACCCCAGGTCCGACATTATCCTGAAGTACTCCGGTTTCCAGGGATTTCCCCATTCTGTTTCTGTAGGGGCTTCAAAGCAGTTGCCCATGTTGATACCCCTGCCCAGTCGCTGGTTGAGTTGAAAGGCAGATTCCCGCATTTGGGCGGAAATACTTATACACAAAAAAGATCCTAACAGGGTGACAAAAAAAACTTTTAGTCCTTTAATTCTCATCATTATTTTGCCTGAAAATAATATGTTTCTGATTTCTTGTTTTTTAATTTTCACAAACCTTTAGTCGCATCACAACGTCTGCATTTCAAACGGCGGCGCCGGATTACCTTTATCCGATACCCCGGGCTTTGCCCGGGGCTACCAATATTGCGCGCCCATGGCGCTGTCTGGGACAACCGGACAACCCGATTTATGGTTTCATCCCCAGGTGATAAAACGTAAATGCCCATAGATCAGTATATTCTTCAATGACCTTGGTGATAGGCTTGCCAGCGCCATGCCCTGCCTTTGTCTCAATCCGGATTAAAACCGGCAGGTTCCCTTTGTTATATTCCTGTAACCTGGAGATGTATTTAAAAGAATGCGCCGGGACCACGCGGTCGTCATGGTCAGCTGTGGTCACCAGAACTGCCGGATATTTTCCATCTTTGATGATGTTATGGTAAGGAGAATATCCTTTCAGGTAATTGAACATATCTTCACTGTCGTCGCTTCTTCCGTAGTCGGAGGCCCAGGCCCATCCGATGGTGAAACGATGGTAGCGAAGCATATCCATAACTCCTACTGCAGGCAGGGCGACCCTGAACAGGTCTGGACGCTGGTTGGTAACCGCTCCGACCAGTAATCCCCCGTTTGAACCTCCCTGAATGGCAAGTTTCCTGGTAGAAGTGTATTTTTCATTGATCAGGTATTCTGCAGCGGCAATGAAATCGTCGAAAACATTCTGTTTTTGAAGCTTTGTGCCAGCTTTGTGCCAATCTTCTCCATATTCACCACCGCCCCTGAGGTTGGCCACCGCCAGTATACCCCCGTTCTCCACAAAAAAGAGCCTTTGCACAGAAAAAGCAGGGGTCTGACTGATGTTAAACCCTCCGTAGCCGTATAACAGCGCCGGATTCTTTCCGTTATTAACCATACCTTTCTTATAAAACAGGAAGATCGGAATCTTTGTACCGTCCTTGCTGGGATAAAACACCTGGTCAACCTGGTATTCATCCGGATTGAACTTAACCTCCGGACGGTAATATAAGGTGGATGTTTTGGTGTTGAAATCATACCGGTATACTTCTCCCGGCGTATTGAACGAAGTAAAATTATAAAAGGCTTCAGCGTCATTTTTCTTTCCGGAGGAAGAGGAAGAGGTACCTATGCCTGGTAGTTCCAGCGTATAATCAAAAGTGCCGTCATAATTGAACACATCGACCTGCGTATAAGCGTTTTTCAGGTAATCCAGCACAATTTTTCCGCCCGCCAGGCTTGCTCCCTGCAACACATATTCCTTTTCGGGAATTAGTTCCACCCAGGCTGATTCCTGTGGATTTTGGCTGTCTATCTTCAGAATGCGGTATTTGGGCGCCTTGTAGTTGGTATGGACGATCAGGAAATTGTCAATATTATCCACTACCGTAAAATCGGATTCAAATCCTTCCATCAGGGGTATGAAAGTTTTGTTGCGTGAACTCATCTCCCGGAAAGCGCAGGAATTTCCGCTGGTCGATTCGGTCTGTGTGTAAATCATGAACCGTTTATCTTCGGTCAGCCCGACACCAAGGTTCCTGTTTGGATGTTCCGGTTCGCTCAGAATTACAGGATCATTGGCCGGATCTGTGCCCAGCTTATGGTATTTAACCAGGTGGTTTTCATTGGCTTTTGACAACTCTTTCCCCTTTTCGGGTGCATTGTAACAACTGTAGAAAAATCCGCCATCATACCAGGAGGTTCCGGAGAATTTGACCCATTGGATATGGTCGGGTAAGGTCTCGCCGGTCACAATGTCTTTCACAAAGATCTCATTCCAGTCTGACCCGGACCTGGAAATCAGGTAGATCAGGTACTTTCCATCAGGGGTGATTTCAATTCCGGAGAGGGCAACGGTTCCATCCACCGAAAGGGTGTTGGGATCGAGCAGTACCCTCGCTTCCCCATCCAGGGAGTCAGACATATACAAAACACTTTGATTTTGAAGGCCGTCATTTTTGTAAAAGAAATATTTCCCGGCTTCTTTAAAAGGTGTCCCGATTTTGGGATAATTCATCAGGGCCGTTAGTCTCGATTTGATGCTGTCGCGCCCGGGTAATCCGCTTAAATAGGAAAATGTAACTTCATTCTGCGCTTCCACCCAGGCTGCGGTTTCTTCGGAACGGTCATCTTCCAGCCAACGGTAGGGATCATCCACGGGGACACCATAAAAGGTGTCCGCTACGGCCACTTTTTTTGTTTCAGGGTATTTCACAGGTTTTTCCGGCGCACAGGATGCTATGGTTATCAAGGCCAGCATAATGATTAAAAGCGGTTTCATTTTATACTAGTGTTTATTTTTTGCCGCAAGGTAAAATTTTTTGAAGAAATTTAATTCGCTTCTGGTAATTAAGAATTGTATTTGTCTCACCCAAATGACGCATTAACTTCAATTCTTTTCTGGAATAGGTATATTTGCGCCGTTTATAAAGTTTATGGACAGAACGGAAGAATTGGCCAAAAGCCCCATAGGCCCTTTGCTGTTAAAGTTTTATATACCTGCTTTTGTTGGTGTACTGGCCAATACCTTGTACAATATTGTTGACCGGATTTTTATCGGGCAGGGCGTTGGTGCTGAAGCCTTATCGGGGGTTTCTGCTGTTTTCCCGATCATGCTGATCGTTATGGGATTTGGATTACTCATTGGTATAGGATCAGGAGTTCTGATTTCCATAAGTTTGGGCAGGAAAAACAAAGAGTCTGCGGAAAAGATACTTGGTACCGGGTTCGCCCTGATGTTGCTGGTTTCAGCATTCATCACCCTGATGGGTTTTGCGCTGAAGAAGCCGATCCTTCACGCATTTGGCGCTACCGGTGAAATTTTCGGATTCGCCAACGATTACCTGAATGTCATTTTATTGGGTACAGTTTTTCAGGTGGTTGGATTTTCCTTGAACAACATCATCCGTTCAGAAGGAAATGCCAGAATTGCCATGTTTTCCATGTTACTGAGCGCGGGTACCAATGTGATTCTGAATCCGGTTTTTATTTTCGGACTGGGCTGGGGGGTGCAGGGATCAGCCTGGGCTACCAATATTTCCATGCTCCTGCTTGATGTATGGGTAATTGCTCATTTCAGAAGTAAAAGAGCTGTTATCCGCCTCAAACGGACTTATATCAGGGTTGATTTTCAGATTTTAAAAGAAATAACGGCCATTGGGCTTTCTCCTTTTGCCATGCAAATCGCAGGAAGTCTTGTACAGGGGATTTTAAACTCCCGGCTGATCCGTTATGGCGGCGATCTGGCTGTCGGCGGAATGGGGATCATTAATTCCATAATATCGCTTGTCGGAATGACCATTGTGGCCATCAATATGGCCTCACAGCCTGTTATCGGGTTTAATTACGGAGCCAGATCTTTTGTGCGGGTAAAAGAAGTATTGAAAACAGCAGTCGCTGGCGCGACCATTATCGCAATCGTTTCCTCCCTATTGATAGAACTGTTTTCTGCTGAAATCGTCAGCCTTTTTAACACCAGCAGTCCACGGTTGGCAGAAATTACGGTCCCTGGTTTGAGGATTTTTGCAATTTCGCTCCCGGTAGTTGGTTTCCAGATTGTTACCGGCAATTATTTTCAGTCGGTGGGGAAAGCCAGAATTGCCATTCTGCTTACCCTGCTCCGGCAAATTATTGTGCTGTTGCCCCTGTTGCTGATTTTACCCCGGTGGTTCGGCCTGAATGGTATCTGGATAGCTAACCCGGTCTCAGATACGGTGTCAGCTATGATTGTCTTCGTATTTCTGGTCAGGGAATGGCGGAGACTGAATCTTTCCCTTTAAAGCAGTTCCTGTGAAGGAATTTTCCTGTTCAGCCATTTCTTCGGGAGTCCCCTCAAACAGAAGGTAACCTCCCTGGTCTCCTCCTTCCGGTCCCAGATCAATCACCCAGTCGGCAGTTTTAATGATTTCCAGGTTGTGCTCAATGATAACAATGGTATGTCCTCTTTCCATGAGCGCCTGGAAGGAAGCAATCAGTTTTTTGATGTCGTGAAAATGGAGACCGGTAGTGGGTTCATCAAATATGAAAAGGGTAGGGGTTTCCTTTTCCCTGGCAAGAAAGGAAGCGAGTTTCACCCGCTGGCTTTCCCCGCCTGACAAGGTACTGGAGGATTGTCCCAGCGCAATGTATCCCAGACCTACTTCCTGCAGGGGGATCAGTCTTTTGGTTATTCTTTTTTCCGTGGCAGATTTCCCTTTCCCGAACAACTCAATGGCCTGGTCAACAGATAGATTCAATATATCGTCGATGTTAAGGTTTTTATACCTGACATCCAGTACTTCATCTTTAAACCGCTTGCCTCCGCAACTTTCACAAACCAGGTAAACATCCGCCAGAAATTGCATTTCTACTTTAATGGTGCCCTCACCCTGACATTCATCGCATCGACCTCCATCCACGTTAAAGGAGAAATGGGATGGATTGAGACCCAGTTGAACGGCCGCCTGCTGTTCTGCAAAAAGCTTCCTGATTTCATCATAAGCTTTCAGGTAGGTGACCGGGTTGGATCTTGAGCTTTTCCCGATGGGATTCTGGTCCACCATCTCTACTGCCCCGATCAAATGCAGATCACCGGTCAGGGCATCGTGATGACCGGTTCTCTCGCCATATCCGCCCAGATGCTTACTAAGGGCAGGGAAAAGTATTTTTGTTACCAGGGAGGATTTTCCCGAGCCGCTTACACCTGTCACCACCGTAATGGTGTTCAGGGGAAATTTAACTTTGAGGTTTTTCAGGTTATTTTCCCTGGCACCTGTAATCCCGACATAATTACTCCATTTCCTGCGATAGGAAGGGATTTCAATGGTCTCTTTTCCGCACAGATACCTGCCTGTCAGGCTTTTATCATTTACTTCCAGTTCTTGAAGAGAACCCTGGAAAACTATTTCCCCGCCATGGATACCTGCCTGTGGGCCAATGTCTATGATCTGGTCGGCTGAACGCATGATCTCCTCATCATGTTCAACCACCAGGACAGTGTTCCCGATCTGTTTAAGCCGGTCCAACACCCGGATCAAACGGTTGGTATCCCGGGGATGCAGCCCGATACTTGGTTCATCCAGAACATAAAGTGAACCAACAAGGCTGCTGCCAAGGGATGTAGCCAGATTGATCCGCTGGGATTCACCACCAGAGAGGGTGGAGGAAAGCCGGTTCAGGGTAAGGTAACCCAGTCCGACATCTGAAAGAAATGCCAACCGGTTCTTAATTTCCAACAGAATACGACGGGCAATTTTTTCATCGTGGCTGGAAAGGCTGATGTCTTCAAAAAAGGGCTTCAGTTTCGAAACAGGCATCAATACAAGGTCCTGTACAGAGTGACCGGCTATTTTCACATAGCTGGCTTGCTTTTTTAGCCGGCTTCCGCGGCAGTCGGGGCATATCGTTTTACCCCGGTATCGGGAAAGCATTACCCTGTATTGGATTTTATAGGACTGTTCTTCAAGGTGTTTGAAAAAATCGTTCAAACCCTGGAAATATCGGTTTCCCGTCCATAAAAGCTGTTTTTCCTTGTCAGTCAGCTCATAATAAGGACGGTGAACAGGAAAGTTGAATTTGTCGGCTGAATAGACCAGCCTGTCCCTCCACTCTTTCATTTTTTCCCCTTTCCAACATGCAATAGCATCCTGAAATACAGAGAGCGATTTATTGGGTATCACCAGGTCTTCGTCAATTCCGATCACCTTACCGTAACCTTCGCAAGCAGGACAGGCACCCATGGGATTGTTAAAATCGAAGGTATGAATAGTCGGGATCTCAAATTCTACCCCGTCACATTCAAACCTGTTGGAAAAAGACCTTGTAATAACCTCATCACCCTGGTAGACCTTGATCACACAATCCCCATGTCCTTCAAAAAAGGCAGTCTGGACAGAATCAGAAAAACGGTTCAGTGTATCTTCATCAAATCCGACAGAAATTCTGTCAATGACAATAGTGCACTCATCCGTGCAGGTCCACTCCTTTTTGCCTGAAATCAATTCCTCAATCCGGTACAGTTCATTTCTGTGCTCCAGGCGGGTAAATCCCTGTTGTAAAAGCAAGCCAGCCTCCTGAAGCAGGGTCTTACCTTCTCTTGGTTTCAGGGGGGAGGCAATCAGGATCCTGGTGCCACTGTCAAAGGAAACTATAAAATCCACCACGTCAGAAACGGAATGACACCTGACCTCATCCCCGGAAACAGGTGAAAAAGTTTTACCGATCCTGGCAAACAACAATTTCAGGTAATCATAGATTTCCGTTGAAGTACCCACTGTTGACCTGGGATTCCGGGTGTTAACCTTTTGTTCAATGGCAATGGCAGGTGGTATCCCTTTGATATAGTCAACTTCCGGTTTGTTGATCCTTCCGAGGAACTGCCGGGCGTAAGCCGATAAACTTTCCACATACCGGCGTTGCCCTTCAGCGAAAAGCGTATCAAAAGCGAGTGTGGATTTCCCGGAACCGGAAACACCGGTCATCACGATGAACTGATTCCGTGGAATCTGAAGGGAGATGTTTTTCAGGTTGTGTACCCTGGCTCCGTGAATGTCAATAAATTGTGAAGGCTGAATATCTGGCATTGATGATGGACTGCAATTTTTAAAGAAAAATTTGTTTATGTCAACAAAATGTTTCAATTTTACCCCTGCAAAATTACAAAATTGTTTTACTCATTTAAACTGGTTGCCTATAGATAAGCTTTACTTTTTGTTCAGTAAAATAAGAAGTAATGTTCAAGACAGAAATTTTGAGCGACAACGAACTCGTTCAACTTTACATTAATGGTGACCATTCATCCATCGACGTTTTAATTGACCGGCACAAAAACAGGGTGTATTCCTATATTCTGTTGATTGTGAAAAACCAGAATCTGGCTGAAGATATCTTTCAGGATACCTTCATTAAAGTCATTCGCTCTTTAAAGTATGGGAAATATGTGGAAAACGGAAAATTCATTTCATGGGTACTCCGGATTTCCCATAACCTGATCATCGATCATTTCAGGAGAGAAAAACTAAACGGAATTGTTTCGAGAGACAGTTCAGAGAGTGATGTTTTTAATTCGCCGAAATTTTCAGATGAAAATATTGAAGACCGGTTGGTGATGGAACAAATCCTCTTTGAAGTGAAAGAACTGATCAAAGAGTTGCCGGAAGACCAGCAGCAGGTTATTTTTATGCGGCATTACCAGGGGCTGAGCTTCAAAGAAATCGCCGATCTGACCAATGTCAGTATCAATACGGCTCTTGGCAGAATGCGGTATGCCCTGATCAATCTGCGCAAACTGATCAGGGAAAAAAATCTCACGCTGACAAGAATTTAAGTCCGGTCAGACAATATCAGGCACAATACTGCGTTATTGCAGTGTAATTTGAATTGTGCCTATGAATGAAAGTTCTACCTTAGTTTATCTTGTACATCAAATCAAAGCGGAAATGACGCAATCACCCTGTTTCAGGGAAGAAGAACCAGATGAACAAGTATCTCTGGACAGCCATTCGCCTTCGCTGCAATCTGTCCGGAACATTCTCGAATTTGCCCGCGTTTTGCAGGTCGAAGAAACGGAATCGATGGGGAAAGTAGAGTGGCTGCTCAACTGAAAAATCCCGGAGTGAACCTCCGGGATTTTTTTATATAGTTGTCTCACCCCCAAACCATGATTTCTGCTCCTTTTGCTGCCCGGCCCCCTAAAGGGGAT
>DAIDJX010000089.1 GCA_027451165.1 Prolixibacteraceae bacterium
CAGGCGTTGTGGTCATGACGCTGATTTTTATCTTCAGGATCGTTCAGATTGTCCTGATCGTCAGGAAAAGCAAAACAGAGGACAGGGCAGGGTATCGCCTGGTGCTGACCGGGAAAGAGAATCCGCCCTTTTCTTTTATGCATTCCCTCTTTATCCCTGAAAATCATACTGAAATTCCCGGTTATGACCGGATCATCCGGCACGAACTGGAGCACATCCGCCAGGGACATACCTTCGATATCCTTTTATTGGATATCTTGCTGATTTTCCAATGGTTCAACCCGTTGATCTGGCTGCTGAAAAGGGCTGTCCGGGAAAATCATGAATACCTGGTAGACCGCGCGGTAATCGATTCAGGGGTTACTCCGGAAGAATACAAGGAGATCCTGATTTCGCAGGTCGCCGGAATACCGGTTTATGCAGCCAGCCATTTCAATTATTCATTACTTAAAAACCGATTTACTATGATGACCAGAATACCATCCAAAAAAATGGCCAGGGCCAAAATCGTGGCCGGCATTTTAATCGCCCTTGCCCTTGTAGTTGTTTTTGCCTGTGAGCAGAAGAAAAAGTCCCCCGACCAGGGGGCAACTCCGAACGATACCGTTTCCCTGCAAAAGCTGGATACTGGATTTGTGATCTCCGGGAATCCGGAAGAACTGCAAAAGATCAGCGAATTGTTGCAATCCGGGGAATTTGAAGTTGCTCCCGAAACCAAAAACGGATCCACCATACTTGTCCTGAAGGAGAAGGAAAACACGCTTCCCGAAACGGATGAAATCTTTGTTATCGTGGAAAAAATGCCTGAATTTCCGGGAGGTGAACAGGAGTTGAGAAACTATATTGCCAAAGCGATCGACTACCCGAAACCAGCTGTGGAAAAAGGAATTCAGGGTAAAGTTTATGTCACTTTCGTGGTAGCCAAAGACGGATCAGTGAAAAATGCTAAAGTGGTCCGTGGGGTTGATCCGATTCTGGATAAAGAAGCCATCCGGGTAGTCAGTAACCTTCCGAAGTGGACCCCAGGGGAACAGCGCGGGAAAAAGGTCAATGTTTCCTATACCGTGCCGATCAGTTTCGTTTTGCAATAATAAAAACTCAGCGGGTGACTTTAAGTCACCCGCTGAGTTTTTATTTTGTTTTCAACGCGTTGTACATGATTTCCAAGGGGTGCTGCGCTTTCCGACCTGTTCCGTCCTTAATGTGGTGCCTGCAGGAGGTGCCCGGCGCAGACAGAAGGACTTCCTCACCTGCCGACCGCACTGCCGGGAAAAGCACCAGTTCCCCGATTTTCATGGAAAGGTCGTAATGTTCTTCTTCATAACCGAAGGATCCGGCCATGCCACAACAACCCGAAGGAATCTCTTTTACCGAATAATTTTCAGGAAATGACAGCATTTTCCGGGTGGGCAGGGTAGAGGCCACCGATTTCTGCTGACAGTGGCCGTGCAGTAGAATTTCTTTCCGGTCCCCGGTGAAGGATTCCGGAGAAATGTTCCCCTTATCGACCTCCCGGCAGAAAAATTCTTCGAAAAGCAGCGCATGTTCAGCCATTTTCCGGGCATCATTCCGGAGCGGTTCATCCACCAGTTCAGGATATTCATCCCGGAAGGCCAGGATGGCTGAAGGTTCTATACCGATCAGCGGTGTTTCCGCACTGATGATGTTTTTTAAAAGCGTCACATTTTCAGTCGCAATCAGTTTACCTGTTCTGACCAAACCTTTGGAGAACCAGGTGCGCCCGCTCTCCTTGTGCATGGGGATGCGCACCTCATAGCCCAGCCGGGTCAGCAACAGGATCGCTTTGATGCCAATATCACTTTCGTGGAAATTGGTGAATTCATCGGCAAACAGATAAACCTTCTTCTTCGGTTCCGACACTTTCAAAGCGGCCCCATTGCGGTACCATTTCCGTAAAGTGAGCTTAGACAGAGGTGGAAGGGTTCGTTTTACAGAAAAACCAATCGCCTTTTTAAACAAGGAAAGGTTCATGACGAAATTGGACAAGGGCTGTATCAACACAGCCAGTTGTTCCAGCCGGGGCAGGTAAGCCACCAACCTGCTTCGGAATGGAATACCATGAATGTCGTAATAGTGCTGAAGAAACTCAGCCTTCAGCTTGGCCATGTCCACATTGGAAGGGCATTCCGATTTGCAGGCCTTGCAGGAGATGCAGAGATCCAAAACCTGGTATATTTCCGACTGTTCAAAAGGGTTCTGTGTGGAGGGATAAGCCAGTAATTCCCTCAGGATATTGGCCCTGCCCCGGGTGGTTTTATCCTCATCACGGGTTGCCATGTAGGTCGGGCACATGGTCCCTCCCGTAATTTCTGTTTTCCGGCAGTCGCCCGAGCCATTGCATTTCTCAATGGTGGGGAAATACCCTCTGGTCGCAGAGAAATCAAATAAAGTTTCAAACGAAGGAACAGCAAACCCGACATCAAACCGCAAACTGTCGGTGATGGGCGGGGTATCCACGATCTTACCCGGATTGAACATATTGTCCGGATCCCAGGTATATTTCAACTGACGGATCAACTGATAATTATGTTCACCCAGCATAAAGGGAATAAATTCCCCCCTGACCCGTCCGTCGCCATGTTCACCGCTCATGGAACCCCTGTATTTTTTCACCAGTGCGGCAGTATCGGCCATCAGATCCCTGAAAATCTGCACATCGCCCGGATCCTTCAGGTTTAACAATGGCCTGAAATGAATCTCACCGGTAGCGATATGAGCATAGTAGATGCTGGATAGTCCATATTTTTCAAGGGTCAGTTTAAAATCAAGTACATAATCCGGGAGGTATTCCGGATGGACAGCTGTATCTTCAAAACCGGGAATACCCTTGCGCACACCAGGCAGATTGGATAATACGCCCAGACCAGCAGTCCGTAAGGCCCAAACCTTTTTGATGTCATCAGGATTGGTAACCACCGGGAAGGCATAACCCAGTCCGGCAGCCTGCAAGTCTCTGATCAGGGCATTGGCATGTGCTTTCAGTTCTTCCTCTGTATCAAAGGCCAATTCAATCATCAGGATCGCTCCCGGATTACCCTCGACGAAAAACCGGTTTTTCCGTTGTTCGATGTTCTGCTCCGTGCATTTCAGGATGACATCATCCATCAGTTCCACTGCCCTTGGATGGTGTTTCAGGGCAATCAGGTTACCCAGAAGGGAATCTTCCAGGGTATTAAAATGGGCGCAAACCAATCCCATGTATTTAGGCGGCAGGGGAATCAGGTTGACTTTGATCCGTTTGAAAAACGCCAGCGTTCCTTCCGAACCTGCCAGCAGCTTGCAGAAATTGAAAGACTCTCCTCCTTCCGTAAAAACTTCGCTTTCCAGCAAAACATCGATGGCATATCCCATGTTCCGGCGGGTTACCCGCGGATCAGGGAAAGTCTCTCTGATTTCTTTCTGGTTATCCGGATCAGACAGAATTTCACAGATATTCCGGTATATCTGCGTTTCCAACAGGGTAGGGTCACCTTCGCATTTTGCGCGGAACTCCTCTTTGGTCAGGGGTTTGAAGGTGACTTCCGAACCGTCGGAAAGAATGGCATCCACTTCGAGGATGTGTTCCCGGGCGCTTCCGTAGATGATGGAATGAAGTCCGCAGGAGTTGTTGCCTACCATACCCCCAATACAACAGCGGTTAGCAGTAGATGTTTCCGGACCATACAGAAGTCCGTGCGGCGCCAGCCACTTGTTCAGTTCTGCCGGAATGACGCCTGGTTCCACCCATACCCAATGTTCTTCCTGGCTGAATTCCAGGATCTTATTCATGTATTTGGAAATGTCCATGACAATCCCCGGTCCAACTACCTGTCCGGCCAAAGATGTGCCTCCGGCCCTGGGGATCACCGATACCTTGTGCTTCCGGGCAAATGCAAGAATTTTCCTGACATCTCCGGAATTACGGGGTTTGGTGACCGCAATCGGTTTTTCTTTGTAAGAAGAGGCGTCGGTGGAATATAAAACCCGCTGAACATTATCCATATACAATTCACCTTCGAGTTTAGCTTTGACGTCTATAAATTCAAACTTCAGATCCATAATCCGGTTTTTGTTATGCAAATTTAAAAATTATGATACACCACGAAAGTTCCTCTGTCCGGAACATCAGCTTAACTGTGGATTACTTCATGTTCGCCGGTTTCAACGACAAATACAATGCGATTCATTGAAGAATGCCCCGGATTTCTTAACTTTGCCCTGCGCTGACCTTGAGCGGGAGAGAATCCGGCCAGCTTTTAACAACGCTAATTTTCAGGTTTGAAGGTTTACATCAACAACAGGGAAATAATCATTTTCAGGGGTGCAACTGTGGGTGATGCGGTACTAAAGTATTCCGGCTTCAGCTTCAAAAAGCTCCTGTCCGGTTATCTGACGGTATATGACCGTTTTGGATTTCGCACAGAACGGGATGGTCCAGTTATAGAAGGCCAGCATTTTTACCTGAAGGTTTCCTCACCGAAAAACATTAAAACGAAATAACACATGAAAAAAAACCTGGTTTTAACCGTATTGGCAATATTGATTATTTTGCCAGTTTACACCGTTTCTGCAAAAAAATGCAAGGGGAGTTTTGAGGTAATCATTCTCCATACCAACGACATGCATTCAAAGATCGACAACATGGGTAAACTGGCTTACCTGGCCGACAGTCTGAGAAAAATTCACTCCCACCTGTTCCTGTTTTCCGCCGGGGATAATTTCACCGGAAATCCCATCGTGGATATGTATCCGGAAATCGGATACCCGATGATCGACCTGATGAACCGGGTGGGATTTAATCTTTCAGCACTCGGAAACCACGAATTTGACATGGGTCAGGAAGCGCAGAACAAACGGCGCAAAGAAGCCCGTTTCCCATTCATATCCGCAAATGTAAATACTACTAATTCAATACTTAACAAGCCGTCACCTTACTTCTTACTGGAAGTGGGTGACTGCAAAATTCCTGTGCTCGGACTGATCCAGGTCAGCGAAAACGGCTATCCCGATTCCCATCCTTCCCGCCTGGCAGGTCTCACTTTTGACGATCCCCTGGAAAGAGCTGCTTCTTACATGAAACTGAAAAAGAAATACGGGATGCTGATTGCACTCACCCACCTGGGCGTGGAAGGCGACGTACCGCTGGCTCAAAAATATCCGCAAATCGATGTGATCATCGGCGGCCATTCCCATACCGTCATGGATAAACCCCTGATGGAGAACGGGGTAATGATCGTCCAGACCGGTTCCCAACTGCGTAGTGTTGGTAAAACCACCCTGCAGATCACCGATGGCAGGATCACCGGAAGGAAATATGAACTGATCGCACTCAGCAGTATAAAAGGTACTAAACCTGAAATCCAGCAGCTGATCGACAAATACAACGACAATGAGGAGATGAACAAAGTGATAGCGCAGGCTGAAAGTCCGTTCACCAACCAGGAAGAATTGGGATGCCTGATGACTGACGCCATCACCACCCAGTTCAAGGTTGATTTTGCCTTTCAGAATTCCGGAGGGATCAGAATACCCAACCTGCCCAAAGGGAATATCCTGTACAAGGACATCTTCCGGCTCGATCCGTTCGGGAACCAGGTGGTAACCTACACCATGACCCTTCCGGAAATCAAATCGCTGATCCTCAACGCATACAACCGCAACAAGGAACCCGACCTGATGGTCTCCGGGATGAAATATACGGCAGTAACCAATTCCGAAGGGGTATGTACCGATCTGATCATGACTGCCTACGACGGAACTCCTTTTAATCCGGCTAAGAAATACACGGTGGGTATGAACAGTTACATCGGCGCTACCTATACCTTTGACCATGCCGATCCGGGAAAAACCAATTTCGATACCACAGCCCAAACGCTGATCAACTTCCTTTTGGAGAAGAAATCAGTGAATTATGCGGGCACAAAGAGAATTGAAATAAAGAAACCGTAAGATGTAATCCATGGCTGAGACGGGACTGACACAGGAAGATATCGACAGGTTATCCCCTCATTTGTTTTGGGATGTAGACCGGAAGAAATGCAAATGGAAGTTGCACAAGGAATTCATCGTAGAGAGAGTGCTGGATTATGGATTATGGGAAGACTGGATGATCCTTTACCGGAAAGCCGGAATCAAAGAAATTGGGGAAATTGCAAAGAAACTCAGATATTTGAGTCCAAGATCAGTAAGTTTCATCTCTATGTTGGCAAAAATTCCTGAAGAAGAATTTAGATGTACCATTTTAAGACAATCGATCCCGCAACACTGGGACTTCTGAATTCACTGATGTTGCTTCCTGCGCTGAAGGAAACAAGATTGGTAGGCGGTACTGCACTTGCGTTGCATATCGGTCACCGGCATTCTGTCGATATTGATCTTTTTGGTATTACCATAGGAGATGAAACCGATTTGAAAGAACAAATTTATTCTTTGGGAGAGGTAACTGTTGTTCAGAATACACCAAATATCCGTATGTGGCTGATTAATGGGATTAAGGTAGATATCGTAAGATATCCTTTTCCCTGGATAAGTGATTTGATCATAGAAAACAATCTGAGACTTGCCGGCATAAATGATATAGCAGCCATGAAACTGGCTGCCATTACCGGGCGTGGTAGGAAAAAGGATTTCATTGATATTTTTTTCCTGCTGAAGAAAATCCCTTTGCAGGAATTACTGCGGTTATATACAGAAAAGTACAAAGACGCTTCTCTGTTGCTGGTAATCAGAAGTCTGTCCTATTTTAAGGACGCTGAAAAAGATGAGGATCCAATAATGTTCAAACCTGCCAAATGGTCTGAAATTAAATCGTTTATCAGGAATGAACTGGACAAGTATATTAAAACTTCACAAAATATTTAAGCATGTCAACTTTTTTCTATCAAAAACCATTTCCCACCGGCAAAGACACCACTCCATACCGCCTGATTACCAAAGAATTCGTTAAAATGGAAGAGGTTGGTGGCCGGAGAATCCTGAAGGTCGCCCCGGAAGGTCTCGAACTACTCGCAAGAGAAGCCTTCAGTGATGTTTCCTTTTACCTTCGTCCGCAGCACCTCAGCAAGCTGAAATTGATCCTGGAAGATCCGGAAGCGAGCGACAACGACCGTTTTGTGGCCCACACCATGTTGCTGAACCAAATCATTTCCGCGGAAGGGGAGCTGCCCACCTGCCAGGATACCGGTACCGCCATCGTGATCGGGAAAAAGGGAGAGGATGTGTATACCGGGGTTGACGATGCCGAAGTATTGTCAAAAGGCATTTTTCAGACCTACCAGGAGAAAAACCTAAGATATTCCATGATTGTGCCCTTGTCGATGATGGAAGAAAAAAACACCGGTAGCAACCTGCCCGCGCAAATTGATATATATGCCACGCAGGGCATTAAGTACGAATTTTTGTTTATCACCAAAGGGGGCGGATCGGCCAATAAGACCTTTTTGTACCAGCAGACCAAATCACTGCTGACGGAAGAAAACCTGGAGAGGTTTGTCCGGGAGAAGATCAAAGACCTGGGCACCTCCGCCTGTCCGCCTTACCACCTGGCGCTGGTCATAGGCGGTACGTCCGCGGAAGCCACCCTGTCGGCCGTAAAGAAAGCCTCTGCGGGCTACTATGATACACTGCCCACCTCTGGAAATTCCGGGGGACAGGCTTTCCGTGACCCGGAATGGGAAGCGAGGGTCGAGAAAATTTGCCAGGAATATGGGGTAGGGGCCCAGTTTGGCGGAAAGTACTTCGTCCACGATGTGCGGGTCATCCGCCTGCCCCGTCATGCGGCCTCCTGTCCGGTCGGATTGGGTGTCAGTTGCAGCGCCGACCGCAACATACGGGCAAAGATCACGGAAGAAGGCATCTTCCTGGAGGAATTGGAAAAGAAGCCGGCAAAGTACCTTCCGAACAGAGAACCTGAGTTGGAACCGGCTGTCTCTATAGACCTCGATCGCCCGATGCCGGAGATCCTGGCCGAGCTCTCCAAATACCCGGTAAAAACCCGGCTCAGCCTGAAGGGGACACTCATCGTTGCAAGGGATGCCGCCCATGCCCGCCTCAAGAAATATGTAGATGATGGAAATCCCCTTCCGGAATATTTTAAAAAACACCCGGTTTATTATGCCGGTCCGGCTAAAACGCCGGTGGGGATGGCCTCAGGCAGTTTCGGACCGACCACAGCAGGGAGGATGGATGTCTATGTCGACTTTTTCCAGAAACTGGGTGGCTCCATGATCATGCTGGCGAAGGGCAACCGCACCCAGGCAGTTACCGATTCCTGCAAAAAATATGGTGGCTTTTACCTGGGTTCCATTGGCGGTCCGGCAGCCATCCTGGCCAAGGAAAACATCAAATCGGTCGAACTGGTTGATTTTGAAGATCTCGGCATGGAAGCCATCCGGAAAATACGGGTGGAGAATTTCCCGGCATTCATTATTGTCGATGATAAAGGGAATGATTTCTTCAAACAGTTGTAAGTAGGGAATAGTATAAAAAAAAGGCCGCCAGTCGGACAGCCTCTTTTTATTTAACAAACTAATGAATTACAAACATTTGGTTTTTTCACTAATAACGGTATAGGTCCACGTTGAAGTGTCGATCTGATAGGTAATTGAGTAAATCAGATGGGTTCCCATGTCGCCCACCAGGTTAAAGTGATAGGTCCTTTCAATTACAGCTTCGGGTTCCCATCCTTCCTCTTTATTTTCAAAACTCAGGGTAAACACTTCTTCAGTCTCCGGGTTAACCATTTCTTTGGAATGGGCCATCATCTTGGTCCAATCCACATTGCCATCCTTATTGAAATGTGTCACCCAGTTGAAGTCAACCGGACCATAAGCATATCCCCAAACGCCATCACATTCCCAGGATATCGATGCTGTCCATGTTTCCTGCGTGACAACCGACTGGGCATTCAGATTGACAGCCAGGAAGAAGAGAAGTCCGAAAAGAAAAACAAGTTTTTTCATGATAAAAGTGTTTTTAATGTTGATTATTTGGTGATTGTTAAATGTTTTTATGGATTTTTGAGCCTGCATCATCTCCCTGATGCAGGCAACTTCGGATAAAAGCACGATCGTTTTCCCTATGACGCATGGTCAATTGTTTACAGGATCTGCCAAATGTTCTTCACCCTGTAGGCGATGAGTTGATTCTCAGGTCCAATTTCAAACAAAAGTTACGGCGATCGGGATTTTTGGAAAAGAAAGCCGGAAAAGAATCTGTTTCGATTTTCAAAAATGAAACAAAACTGGTTCAATGATTTGCCAGCGCCAGATACCGGGCAGAAAAAATATGGGGAGGAATTCCTTCTGATTTTTTAAAGGCATGATAAAAGGTAATCCGGGATTCAAATCCGGATAGTTTCCCGATAGCTTCCAGCGTAAGCGTGTTTGCCTTTCCTTCCTCAATCAGTTTTTTAGCATAAGCCACCCGCCATTCATTGCGGAAATCACATATGGATTGCCTTTTTATCTCCCTGAAATAATACGCCAGGTGATGAACGGGAATATGAAGTAATGAAGAAAGCTGAGTCAGGTTAAAATCCGGCCGGAGGTAGGGCTGGTAAAGCTGCATACAGGTTTCCACCTGCCGACCAATAAAAGCAAGATAGTCCTGATCCATTTTCTCATGCTGAATATTATTTTCTTCTGCAGTTGAATGGCAGGTATGGTTGCTACCTGATTTTGAAAAGAAAGGCCTCGCATTTCCCAACAACCTGTATATCAGGGAAGGGGAAAAAAACGGTAAAATCAGCCATACGACAGCTCCGGTTCCTGAAATGAAATCTAGAACTTTCAAAATGCCATACAATCCGGAAGTTACAAACCGGGTGTTCTTCAGGGATAACGTGAATTCACATGCGGCATTCAACAGGGCAAATCCCAGCAACAACAAGATCCAGCTTTTCAGAAAACTTTTATGGGACAAAAACAGATTGATATTTCTCTTTAACCGGAGTCGTGCCAATGTCCGGAAATCCATCAGAAATAATGGTATCAAAAGCACAATCAGACTAAAACAAAATAGGAACATACCGCGTCGAATAGGGATATAATTTACGCTTTTTTCAGGAGAATAAAAAAAGTAGCATGAACTTAGCTGCTAAATCATCATAGAAAAACTAAATTTGTTAACATTTTATATTTTTTTAACCCATTTCCCCTTGGAGAAATTAATTCATACATTTTTCTCTTATATTTGCATCCATATTCAGGCATAACAATGAAGCGTGTATTCATAAATAGCATTTTCCCGGCGGACTTTCATCTCCCGCGTATTGTTATGCCCTCTGTCTTCATGCGCATGCGTTAGCCTTCGGGCGCTGTTCCCGTGAACAGGTTACGAAGGCACCCCATTTCAGCATAAACCATCATTCCTGGAATCATGTATTCCCTTTTGGTTTATTCATTTTCAAATTGTCTCATTTTCAAATTTCCAAATCATCAAATTTATAAATTATGTCTGCAACGATCGTTCGTATCGAAGGCGAAATCATATACCAGCAACCAGCACTGGATAAACTGCTGGATTACCTTGAACATCTGCATACCCCTCATATTCTGGTGGTTACTGCATTAACCGGTTTGGCCCGGGCTGTTGAACAGGAATTGGAGAAAGTGCATGAAAAGGATTATTCACCAACCAGTCTCTCTGCTTTTCTGGCATCACTTGGAAAACCCTTACTCCAGAAAAGCAGCCAGTCAGATTTTCACGGGCAAGGGACTAAACTCACCGGTTTGCTGACCGGTATTAACCTCACAGGCGATTATTCCCCGGCTTTGAAAGATCAGGTGCTGAGCTTCAGCGAACAACTCACTGCTTTACTTATTTCACTGTTGCTAAAGCAGAAAGGCCATGTTTCAGAATTGCTTACACCTGAGCAGATCGGATTGCGGGTAAGCGCCGATTTTGGGAACGCCACATTTCTGTCCCTGGACCAACCTGAATTTCTGAGAAGAGAACAGTCCTCCGTAATTTTAATTCCCGGTTCATATGGGATGGCACCTAATGGTCGGATTGCCCGTACGGGCCGCTCAGCGGCCGACTATACTGCAGCCTTTCTGGCTGGCCAGATGAAGGCAGAACGGCTGACGCTCTGGAACCTCCGGAAGGAATTCACCACAGCCAATCCTGAAATCGTCCCGGAAGCCGGCACCCTGAAACGGCTGACCTATGCCGAAGCCAGTGAATTGTCCTATTTTGATCATGTGGATTTTCATCCCAGAACGGTGGAACCTTTGCAGGAAAGCCATACCCCCATCCACGTGATCGATGCCGGAAGTCCCGGTTTTGACCCTCATACAGTCATCAATTCAGAAGACTCTACCGGGGAAAGGGTGGTGAAGAGTATCGCCGGGACCGATGATTT
>DAIDJX010000090.1 GCA_027451165.1 Prolixibacteraceae bacterium
CGAAATCGGGCGCCCACTCCGGATCGGACAGTTTCTTTGGAAGCCCTTCATATTCCCCCGAACGGCAATCGGCCAGGCTGACCCGCTCCGGGCGGGTAGCAGCAAATTCGTAGCAGTAAACCGGAATTTCCAGTTCACGGCCTATGCGTTCGGCCAGGCGGTGTGCCCATTCGACCGTTTCTTCCATGGTGATGCCCGACAAAGGCACCAGCGGACAAACATCCGTGGCACCAAACCGGGGGTGTTCCCCGTGGTGTTTCCGCATGTCAATCAGCTCCGCCGCCTTTTTGATCAGCCGGAAGGCTGCTTCAACGACCTTTTCCGGTTCGCCGGCAAAGGTGACGACTGTCCGGTTGGTGGCCTTCCCGGGGTCGACATTCAGCAGTTTTACCCCTTCACACTGCCGTATCACTTCGGCAATATCTTCAATGACCTTACTGTCGCGCCCTTCAGAGAAATTGGGCACACATTCAATCAATTTTACCATGATCTTAACATTGACTTGGTTAATCCCCAGCCTGAAGGCTGGGGTTGGTTGTACTGTCTGTAAACAAAGTTAAAATAAAGCATCCAGACAATGACTTAGTTCACCCTCCCGAAAATTTGCTGTTTGTTCTCCCGTTTTTTTTGTTCAACTTTGATGGTCTTGTTTATAAATGGAACTTGAAATAATCACTATTGATTGTTAAATAGTTATGGAAATTGCAAAGCTGAAACATACCGGTTCCTCCGCCTTTTTGCTGATGGCCGGACCCTGTGCCATTGAAAGTGAAGAACTGGCCATGCAGATTGCTGAACGGATCACCGGCATTTCCGACCGGCTGAAAATCCCTTATATCTTCAAGGGCTCCTACCGGAAGGCCAACCGTTCCCGGCTGGATTCCTTTTCCGGAATCGGGGATGAAAAGGCGCTGAAAATATTGAGGAAGGTCAGCGAGCAGTTTGATGTTCCCGTGGTTACCGATTTCCACACGGCTGCTGAAGCGGCGATGGCCGCAGAATATGTGGATGTGTTGCAGGTACCGGCTTTTCTCTGCCGCCAGACCGACATGCTGGTGGCTGCCGCGGAAACAGGGAAAGTGGTCAACATCAAGAAAGGCCAGTTTTTGTCGCCGGCGTCTATGAAATTTGCCGTGGACAAGGTGCGGGAAAGTGGCAACAACCGGGTGATGCTCACCGAAAGGGGTACCATGCTGGGCTACCAGGATCTGGTGGTGGATTACCGTGGAATCCCGGAAATGCAGGCCACCGGCTGCCCGGTAATACTGGATATCACGCATTCCCTGCAGCAGCCCAACCAGAGTTCAGGAGTGACCGGCGGTAAACCTCAGTTGATTGAAACCATTGCCCGGGCCGGGATTGCCGTCGGGGCTGACGGTATTTTTATTGAAACACATCCCGATCCGGCTTCCGCCAAATCAGACGGCGCCAACATGTTACACCTCGATTTGCTTGGAAGACTGTTGGAGCGGCTGCTGGAGATCAGAAATTCCATATTAACTTTCCGATAATGAAAAACAGAAGATCCTTTATTCAGAAAATGGCAGCAGGTGTTTCTGCAGCAGTACTGGCACCGGTGGCTGTTCAGGCTTCGCCTGCGGTCGGACTTTCCGGAGCGCTGATCCACCATGTTTTTTTCTGGCTGAAAGAGCCCGGAAATCAGCAGGTCAGGAAGCAGTTTGAAGCTGCACTGAAAAAGCTGCTTAAGGTAAAAACCATCAAAATCAGCCACATCGGAATTCCGGCTTCCACCGAATCCCGTGATGTTGTGGATCATTCCTACTCCTATTCCCTGATGGTGGTGTTTGATACCAGGGAGGATCAGGACAGCTATCAGGTTGATCCCATTCATCAGGCTTTTGTAGCGGAAAACAGCCATCTCTGGAACAAAGTGGTGGTGTACGATTCTGTGGATGTTTGATGTCTTAGGGTCAGACAATAATTATAGAATATCCAAATTCTGAAAAGTATGCTGAGCCGGGAGAATCTTGCAGAAATCTGGCTGGACATCAAAGAGGCTATTGCCGGGACGGAACGCGATTTCACAGAATCTCCGGTTGGGAAAGCCATTTTCATTCTGGCTGTGCCCATGGTGCTGGAAATGATCATGGAATCGCTTTTTGCAGTGGTCGATATCTTCTTTGTATCCCGGTTGGGCGCCAATGCGGTGGCTTCGGTTGGGTTGACGGAATCGGTGATGACCATCGTGTATTCGGTTGGGGCAGGGTTAAGCGTGGCCACGACTGCGCTGGTATCCAGGCGAATAGGGGAGAAAAATTCCAAAGGTGCCGGTGAGGCAGCCATGCAGGCCATCCTGCTTGCCTTTTTTGTTTCCTTTTTCATTGCCATTCCCGGTGTTATGTTTTCCAGGGAGTTTCTCCTGCTGATGGGGGGCACGCAGGAAATGGCCGATCAAAATCATACTTTTCCGGCCATCATCTTTGGCACCAACAGCATTGTCATGCTGCTTTTCATCATCAATGCTGTCTTCCGGAGTTCCGGGGACGCTGCCATATCCCTCAGGGTGATATTTGTGGCCAACATCATCAATATGGTATTGGACCCCCTCCTGATTTTCGGATGGGGACCTGTTCCTGCGATGGGCATCACCGGTGCAGCGGTGGCAACTACCACGGGAAGAACAATCGGGGTGATTTACCAGTTTTTCCTGCTGTCGAACCGGCACCACCGGATTTCCGTTTCCCTGAAGGATTTGAAGGTTAAAACTGCGGTAATGTGGGAATTGCTGAAGGTTTCCATGGGAGGGATCTTCCAGAACCTGATTGCTACCTCCTCCTGGATCCTGCTGGTGAGGATCATAGCTGTTTCCGGGGCAGCGGCATTGGCGGGTTATACCATTGCCATCCGGATCATCGTTTTTGCCCTTCTTCCGGCTTGGGGGCTCAGTAACGCGGCGGCAACCCTGGTCGGTCAGAACCTGGGTGCCGGATACCCGGCAAGAGCGGAACGGTCGGTCTGGATAACCAGCTATTTCAACATGGTGCTGATGGGAATCATCGGGTTATTCCTCTTTTTGTTCCCCGGAACTTTCATCCAAATCTTTATCCGGGAAGCTGAAGTAGTGGCCCAGGGAATTGTTGCCCTCAGAATCATCAGCATCGGATTTTTGTTTTATGGCTTGAGCATGGTCATGGTGCAGTCGTTCAACGGCAGCGGAGATACTCTGACGCCAACCATCATCAATTTTTTTGGTTTCTGGCTGATTGAGATTCCATTGGCCTGGTTCCTGGCCATTGCCCTGAATCTGAAAATGGAAGGAGCCTGCATTTCCATTGTGGTGGCCGAATCACTGATCGCCATCGCCGCCCTCTGGCTGTTCCGGAAAGGAAAGTGGAAGCTGCAGAAAGTGTAACAAAAAGATAAAAAGATAAAAGACCAAAGGATTTGGAGCCTTATGGGGTTGCGGTCTTATTTAGAAGATCGGAACCTTAAATCTGTAATATTTTATAGAAAATGAATACCAATAATTCTGACTTGTAATGATTAATATTTGACTGATGAGCTTCTTAGGAAATTTGATATGGATGGTTTGCGGTGGTTTAATTGCCTTTCTGGGCTACATCATCGGCGGAATTGCGCTTTGCATAACGATTGTCGGGATTCCCTTCGGAATTCAGGTTTTCAAACTGGCAGAAGTGGCGCTGTGGCCTTTCAACAAAAGCTATGAGCTGAAGGATTGGGCGCCAGGGTGTCTCTCCACCATCATGAACCTGATCTGGCTGATTGTGGCTGGTTGGTGGATAGTCCTGACTCACCTGGTTTTCGGGTTATTGCTGGCCATTACCATCCTGGGAATTCCGTGGGCAAAGCAACACTTCAAACTCATGTCGCTGGCCATCACCCCCTTTGGAATGCGGGTCACCACTAAATAATGGAAATCAGCAGAGCGTTTTCATTTCTCGTTTTCCATTTTCCCTTCTTCCATTTTCTCCTTTACTTCTTTGGAATCTGGTTTCCTGAAAATGTCTTCTTTGGATAGGGGCCGGATCGATTCTTTCCAGTCAAAGCCCGCCAGTCTCCTTTCGGGATCGGTCAACTGCGGGATAGGGGTGAGTTTTCCTTCCGTCTTGTTTAAAAATGAAATCTTATAGATCTTGCTGTCCCTGAACTGAATACCAATTTTCCCGCTTTCAGCCCTGTTTAACCCGATGACGTCTTCCTTGTCGCGGGTGTAATAAATGGTTTGGCCATTACCATCCACAAAAATATGGTCCAGCTTCTGATCCAGAATATAACCGGTCATGTTTTTCCCTTTCACCTGGTCGTACATGACGGAATCCTGCCGCGAAATGATAAAGGCATCAGACCGGAGAATTACTTCATCCGGGGCAGGCTTCCTGCTTCTCATCTCGATGTAGCTGGCCGTCATCTGGTGGATATCCGACCACAACACGGGCAGGTTAAACAGCTGAACGGTGGAGTCGCGGCTGAAGTATACCAGGGAATCACATTTCCCCTGGAGATCTTTCCGGTAGAAACGAACGCCGAAGTACGCTTTAATGATTTTTTCATCAGGGATGGTATCGGAAACCGTTTTCAGGGTATCGGCATGAAGAAAGAGTGAATCTCCGTCGCTGATCATGATAAACTCAGCAGAATCTGTAATAAAGGCAGTTTCGGTTTCCTCTTCAAACCAGGCATGTCTGCCTCTGACGAGGACATTGTTTTCCTGGTCAAAGATTTCAATGGCCCCGGCTGCTTTGCCATATCCCTTATTCCGGTCGTAGTCAATGACATCACCCTTCATCGTCTGCTTCTCATTGTACACTCTCGGATTTTTCAGCAGTTTTGCTTCGCCGGTTCTGGAATTGTACCAGCCCTTCTCTCCATAGAC
Organism: Prolixibacteraceae bacterium; assembly: GCA_027451165.1. GTDB lineage: Bacteria > Bacteroidota > Bacteroidia > Bacteroidales > Prolixibacteraceae > UBA1413. The sequence continues at coordinate 4,856 of DAIDJX010000090.1, forward strand.
GGTATTGGCTGAATCCTTGATGGTTGTCGGCCCCTGAATGGTAAATATGCCGGTATTGGTGTTGTACAGAACTGTATCTCCCGTAAGGGTGTATTTTTCATTCTGGCCTACCACCTGCTGGTAAAAATGCACCACATCCTCATTGACATAGTATTTGGCTATTTTGCTGGTCAGCACGCTGGTGCTGTCCACAATCTTGCCATTGTCATCGTAGTAGCCGAGGTTCTGGATCAGGTCATAATCAACAGTATCGGAATAGAGGGTAGTGGATTTGTCGACCAGTCTGACATTCCGGATGGCCCTGGCAAAACTCCTGTCGCCATCGTAATAAATCATTTCGGCGTAAAGGTGGGCCGTATCTCCCTGGTTGATGTGGACATTGCCGAAGGCATCAACCCGGTTGGTTCCGTTGTAGGAATAGGCACTGTCGCACCACATCAGCACCTCATTATGCCTGATCCTGACGTTCCCGATGAGGCGGAGGGCATTGGCCACGATTTTCTCGTTGGAATCCAGGTAATCAGCTTCCTCAATGTCCACCCGCTTCTTTTCCTGCGCTGTGAGCATATCCGGAAGCCCCAGCAGGAAAAGTAAAACCGGCAGCCAACAGATAAGCCGGGAAAATGCAGGCACCTGGAATTTCATTTAGAGCAATTTGGCAATAATTTCATCGATATTGATGTTTTCCGCCTCTGCCTTGTAATTTTTGATGATCCTGTGGCGGAGTATGGCAGGAGCCACTGCCCTGACATCTTCAATGTCGGGAGAATATTTCCCGCTCAGCGCAGCATGGGTTTTGGCGCCCAGTACCAGGTACTGTGATGCCCTCGGGCCTGCTCCCCATTTCAGGAACTGGTTGGCTATTGGTGCGGCATATTCGGTATTGGGCCTGCTTTTGGCAGCCAGTTTTACCGCATACTGAATAACATGATCGTTGATAGGCACTTTCCGTATCAGATCCTGGAAATACTGTATCTCCTCCCCGGAGATCACCGGATTGATGTCGTAATTGTACAGCGAGGTGGTGTTCTTTACAATTGTCAGCTCATCTTCATAGGAAGGATAATCCAGCCATATGGAGAACATAAAACGGTCAAGCTGTGCCTCCGGAAGGGGGTAGGTACCCTCCTGTTCAATCGGATTCTGCGTGGCCAGCACAAAAAACGGCTGTTCCAGCTGAAAATGCTGTCCGGCTGAGGTAACCGCCCTTTCCTGCATGGCTTCCAGCATTGCCGACTGGGTTTTGGGAGGCGTCCTGTTGATTTCATCCGCCAGGATCACGTTCGCAAAAATCGGCCCCGGAACAAAGCGGAACTGACGGTCCTTATCCAGAATCTCCGTACCAATGATATCGGATGGCATCAGGTCGGGGGTAAACTGAATGCGGTTGTATTTCAATCCCAACACTTTGGCAATCGAAATAACCAGTAAGGTCTTTGCCAACCCCGGTACGCCGATAAGCAGGCAATGTCCCCTGCTGAACAGGGAGTTTAAAACCTGTGTAACTACCTGATCCTGACCATAAATAACTTTTGAAATTTCATTATGCAATTCCTTGTACCGGGAGTGCAGGGCATCCAGCGCTTCCACATCATTTTTATACTTCATACGATCACAATCAGAATTATTTTATCCAGTTTTTAAACTCAAAATTGCAGTTGGCGTAAGTGTTGTCTATTCGGATATAAGTTTTTGCCTGCTGGGTGGAAATCCATTCATTGAGGACATCCTGCTTCTTTTTGGCCAGGTAAAGTTCTGCCAGCTTCTGATAATCTTCCTGCAGATTGGCTCTGTGTCCGCTGGTAAGGTTTGTCAGTCGGATGATTTTATACACCGTTTGTTTCGAGTTTTCATCTGTGGTCTGAAAAGGGTCAGAAATTTCATTGACTTTCATCCGGGTGATCACTTTACTGACATCCGGATCGAGTTCTTCCACACTGAACCTGGAGGAGAGCGTTTCCGGGTTAATCATAACCCCGCCATTATTGCGGCTGTTTTTGTCAGACGAAAAGTACATGGCAGCCTGGTCGAATTTTATTTTATCCTTACGGATGGCTTCTGCAATGGAATCCAGCTGGCCGGATGCCTTTTGCTGCGCTTCCGGAGTAATTTTCGGCCGGAGAAGAATATGCCGGGTGTTGATTTTCTCCCCTTTCCGGTCTATCAACTGAATAATATGATAACCGAATTCGCTTTTCACCACGTTGGAAACCTTATCTTCCTTCAGGTTAAAGGCTGCCGCAGCATATGCCGGATCCAACTGTGCCCGGCCAAGGTAACCGATCTCCCCTCCAACCCGTGACTCAGGCGCTTCTGAATACATTACCGCCAGCATGGCAAAATTGGTACCTTCTTCCACTCTCTTCTTGTAATCCCTCAACAAGGCTTTTATCCGGTTATCTTCAGCGGGATCTATGTCAGGAGCAATGGTAATTTGCTGATATTCATACTGAACAGGAATCATGGGGATGTCTTCTTCCTTAAGATTGCGGTAGTAATAACGCACTTCCGAAGGGGTAACCGTCACATTTTTCAGGATTTTAGACTGCATCTGCTGCGCAAACAGTTGATTTTTAATCACCTCCTGCAAATCGGCTTTTAACAGTGGAATGGGTTTCTTAAAATAGTTTTCCACTTCCTTCTCAGAGCCAAAGTGGGCAATCCATTGTTGTAACCTGCCGTCCAGGTTCTGGTTAATCTGATTGTCGGTCACCACAATATCGGTATCAATCACTGCTTCTGCGACCAATAATTTGTCAATCAGGAACCTTTCCAGAATCTCGCACTTCATGTCCCCTTCACTGGTAATGCCCTGCGCCTGCTGATCCCGGAACATCTCTTCAATTTCCGATTTCAGAATAATGTTGTTGCCCACTACTGCTACGATCTGATCCACCACTTTGTCCTGGGAAACCCCGGCTAAAGGCGGCAATATAAGGATGCAGCCAGCAATCAGACTGTATATCAATTTGTTAATTCTCATGTGCGTAAATTTTGAATTTGTTGTTAATCAATCCTTCCGTAAAAATATCTTTTCTTGTTTTCTCCAAAAATTCGTTTTTCCTTTTGTTGAGAATCATCTCTTTCAGGTTGCTGCTGATGTACCCGACAGGCGACGGATTCCCGGCAGGGGTATAATCGAGTATCCGGACCAGGTAATAGTAACTGGCATCCCGGGTTTCCCAGATGGTATAACTGGCCAGAAAACGCTGCAGGTTTTGCGGCTGATAGGGAAGTAGCCGGAAGACCTGGCGGGCATCGGCCCATGAGGGACTGAAAAGTTCATACGATCCCTTGTTTTTTTTACAGTAAGCATCCAGTTCTTCCAGGCTGGGCGCTGAGGTGGCATCGCAAAAAACTTTTACTTTACCCGGATTTGCCACACTGAGCGGGATCCTGACCAGAATTGCCCTGACAAGGTCTTTGTCCAGAATGAAATCCTGTTTCACTGAATCATAAAGCACTGAAATATCTGATTCAGAAACTGTTGTATCCAGTTTTTGTTGCATCAACTCATTCTGATAACGGTAGATAATCAGAGAGTTCCTGTATTCCCTGATTTCTTTTGCCAGATCTTTCTGGGAGATGGTCAGGTTTTCCTGTGCTTTTTTAATCAGCAGTTCATTGTTGATCCATTTATGGATATAATCTTCAGCATAAAGAAGGCTGTCTTCAACAGAAAAATGGTCCGGAATGGCATTCTGGATTTCCTTAAGGTACAACACACTGTGGTCCACCCTGGCAATGGGCACCTTCCGCCGCTCCTGGAAAAAAGTACAGGAAACTGCTACCGGGATAATAATCATCGTCAGGTATGTGTTGATGCCATTACTCATTGGCTAACATTTCCTCCGTTTTCTTATTGATTTTCACCTTGTATTTCCCCCGTAGTTCCCGGATCCATTGTTCCTCCAGAAACTGCTGATAATCGGCAATGTGGTATCCCCTGACATCCTCCAGCGCTTTGGGTTCCGGACCGGTCAGTTTTCCAAACATGATTCCGGTGCGGTCTACCCATTCCACCGGCCTGGGACCGTTCCAATAATAATAGTCCACCACAGGATCTTCCCCTTTGCCCCAGACACCTTCACGGACATTCAGGCTACCCTTGGGGAGGTGCATAAAATCATAGATTTCTTCGAGTAGTATTCCTTTCTCCAGGTTTTTTTCCACTTCATCCCTGATCTGGGGAGAGTAACATTGGATAATGGTACCTTTAAACCTTTCCGGCCAGAGGTATTTTTGTTTATTGGTTTCATAAAATTTTACCAGTCCGGCGCTATCGGTTGACGCTTTCTGCCAGATAAGCTTTTCAGAAATATCGAAGAGTAGCATACCGTCGTGGTACTCTTCCATCAATGACCTGAACTCCGGATATTTATTTTCCAGCTGACTGTTCTCATAGGCTAAGATGGTTTCATCTTCAAATACTTTGAAGAGTTGTTGCAGACTGGCGGAATCTGTTGAAAGGGACTTAATTTCCCGTTTCCGGAGGAAATCAGCCCAATCCTGAGTCGTCACCGATTTTTGTGCAAAAGTAAAGAGGGCAAGCTTTTTATCAGCGGTGACCGGGATTTGGGGCTGGTCGCCACTTAACCAGCTGCTGGTGGTTTTCAGCGCTCCTGAAATGGCAGCTTTGCGGGGAGTGAACTGATAAAGATTCTTCAATTTATGGTAAAAGGCCTCCTGGCTTTCGGTCATTCTGTCCCGATCATGTTTGATCCGCTGGGTCAGTTCTTCTTTTGCTTCCTCGAAGGGAGGTACGGCCTTTAGACCCAGCCTTTTGATGATGTGAAAACCAAAACCGGAATCAGTGGGTTTTGAGATATCTCCATCTTTGGCCAGTGCAAAGGCAGGACCGGCAAACTCAGGGATCATGCGATTTCTGGAAAACCAGGGCATTTCTCCACCTTTTTCTGCGCTTCTCTGGTCATCGGAATATTTTTTGGCAAGCTCCGCGAAATCAGCTCCGCTCACTACCAGGGTATAAAGGCTGTCAGCGGTGCGGCGTGCTTTTTCTTTCTGTTCGGGAGTGGCATTTTGCGGATACATCTTCATAATGTGGGCCACATGGATTTCGCCTTCTGCCTTTCTGAATTCGTGGACCTTGAGGATGTGATAGCCAAACTGTGTTTTAAAGGGTGGTGAAACAGCTCCCAAAGGGGTTGTATAAGCCATTGTTTCAAAGGGATAGACCATCTGAAAAACGGTAAACCAGCCAAGGTCGCCTGCATTGGCCTGGGCGCTAGGATCCTGGGAAAACTTTGAGGCTGCTTCGTTGAAATCAGTACCGTTGATGACCAGATCCCTGATCCTTGTAATCTCACGGAATGCTGTTAAAGTGTCTTCCGGGGAAGGATTTTCAGCAAGTTTAACCATGATATGGGAAGCATGGACCTCTTTCAGCATCCTGTCATAGGTTTCAGCCACTGTTTTATCATTGTAGGAGAGATCGGTGAGATAGGGAGTGGCCAGTTCGGTGCGGTAGCCGGCCAGTTCATCGCGGAAAGCCCTGGTGGTGTCCATCCCTGATTTCTTGGCCGCCAGCACCTTGAGTTTGAAATTGATGAACAGATCCAGGTATTCCCGTGCATTTTTTTTATTGACACTGTCCTGAATGTTGCTGTTGTTCCGTTCATATATCCTCATGAACTCATCAAGGGTGGTCTTCTCTTTTTCGATGGTCAGCAAAACATTCTTTTTTTGTGGTGCAGCTGAGCCGGATAATACAACCATCAGCAATATGCCTGCTATTATCAATCTTTTCATCATATCTTTTTCAACTGGTACAGACGCATCATGCTGCGTCTCTACATATCCTTTACATTATTTATAAACGCAATATATTGCATCATGTACATACGCATCATGCTGCGTCTCTACTGTCTGCTGCTGTAATTGGGGGCTTCCCTGGTGATGGTGACATCGTGCGGGTGGCTTTCCATTATGCCGGCTCCGGATATTCTGGTGAAACGGGCCTGTTGAAGCATTTCAATGTTTTTAGCGCCACAATAGCCCATACCTGCTCTAAGTCCGCCAATCATCTGGAAAAGAACCTCATCCAAAGTACCTTTGAAGGGAACCCTGGCGGCAATTCCTTCAGGTACCAGCTTTTTGATGTCTTCTTCCATATCCTGGAAATAGCGATCCTTTGAACCTTTCTGCATGGCTTCAATCGATCCCATGCCCCGGTAAGCCTTGAATTTTCTTCCCTGGAACAAGATGGTTTCACCCGGTGATTCCTCAACCCCGGCAAACAAACCTCCCGCCATCACGGAATGAGCCCCGGCTGCAAGCGCTTTGACAATATCGCCGGAATAACGGATACCTCCGTCAGCAATTATGGGAACCCCGGAGTTCCTGATCGCCCTTGCAACATCA
>DAIDJX010000091.1 GCA_027451165.1 Prolixibacteraceae bacterium
ATCGGGATTTACGACCTTACAGGTAAAAGGGTCAGGTTGCTGGACACCTTCTTTCATCCGGCGGGTGAATGGACAGTTCAATGGGATGGTACCACCGATTCGGGAACAAAACTGAGTTCCGGTGTTTATTTCTGCAAGCTCACGGCCGGGGGGCAATACGATGTTTGTAAGGTGATCAAGATGAATCAGCCTTAATGCCACAAAGACACGAAGGCACGAAGAAGACACAAAGGAATTCAGTTTGACTGGTGTATCCTTTGTGTCTTAGTGTCTTAGTGGCAGAAAAGAATCCAATTGTATGTACATTTCATCATATAAACTCATGAATTCCAAGTTTACATTTTTCGTATTCTTTACCCTGTTCCATTCTGTGGTTTTATCCCAGGAGAGCCTGATGATCGCCACGGAAACGCGCTTCTGGGACAAATCGGGAGCTTATAACGGATACACCTTATTTGCAGGCAGCGGAAAAACCTACCTGGTCGATATGGAAGGCCGGGTCATCAAAACCTGGAACATTGGCACCAACCCCCGACTCTCGGAGAGCGGGACCATCGTGGATGCCACCAAACCCGATCCCAGCGGTTTCTCCGGATGGCAAGAACTGGACTGGAACGGGAACATCATCTGGTCGTACACGGAAAAACGGACCGGATATGCCCCGCACCATGATTTCAAAAAAATCTGGAACAAAAAGCTGAATGCTTATACCTTCCTGTATATAGCCAACAAAACGGTGACCCAGCAACAGTGCCTCGATGCCGGGTGCAATCCGGCGAATACCAACCTGTACAAGACTGCCCAGATGGATGCCATTGTGGAGGTGGACCTGGCCGGCAATGTGATCTGGGAATGGTGGTTTTTTGACCATGCTGTCCAGGACTTTGATGCCACAAAAACGGCCACTTATGGAGTCGTTGCCAACACACCCGGGAAAATCGACCTTAACCTGCCCGGAAGACCGGTAAAATCCGACTGGCTGCACTGCAACTCTCTGGATTACAACCAGGACCTGGATCTGATCGTGACCAATTCCGTCCAGGGAGAGTTTTATGTGATTGACCACGGGAATACCTTTGTGGCCAACAATCCGGCAGAAAGTATCCGGCTGGCAGCCACCTCTGCCGGTGATTTTTTGTACCGTTTCGGAGATCCGGCGCGTTATGACCAGGGTGATCACCCTTCCATCCTGGAAGACTGGACCAATTCGACAGCCGGCCACAAACAGATCGGCGGGTCGCACGACATCCAGTGGATACGTCCCGGATTACAGGGAGCCGGCAATTTCCTGGTTTTCAACAACGGGGAGTATCTTTTTGAACACACGCCGCAATCCTATATTGTCGAGATCAACCCTTACCTGAATTCGGCCGGTACCACTTCCTCCTCCTTCGTCAATCCCCCGGATGCCGGGTACATCAAATACACGGCACCCAACAAGGACATGATGAAGCAGACCAAAAACCAGTCGAAACAGATTGTCTGGAGTTACAGCAGCAAGAACAGCGTCAATTTTTACAGCACAATTGGTTCCAGCGCCCAACGGCTTCCGAATGGCAACACCTTTATCTGCGCCATGAACTCTGGTCATTTTTTTGAAGTGACCAGCAGCGGAACGGTGGTTTGGGAGTACATCAGTCCGCTGACCCGGGACGGGATTAAAAAGATCATCACCGACAATTACCCGACCTACAATGCCGCTTTCCGTGCTTACCGCTATGCTGCGGATTATCCCGGATTGAAAGGCCGGGACCTGTTGGCAGGAAAAACAATTACCGGTTTTGATCCCGATTATTTCGTTCCTGCCGATCTCACGACCAGCGCCGGAAGTGTCGGCGGAATAAACACTGAAGGTGACCGTTCTGCATCTTCCTTTCAAAACTATCCCAATCCTTTTTCAAAAAATACCACCATTTCTTATACCCTGGGGGAATCTCATAAGGTCCGGCTCCTGATTTACAACCAAAACGGTCAGCTGATCAGGGAACTGGTCAATAAAAGACAGGTTCCGGGCAACTACTCGGTCGACTGGGATGCCACCGCGGACAACGGATCCGGGGTAATCAGCGGCATGTTCTACTATGTACTGAAACTGGATGATGAAATCCAATCAAAAAAAATGATTTATTTACGATGAAAAGCCGGTGATTTATGTTCCACAGACTGCAGACTCTGCTGCTGACATTACTGGGTTGTTTGGCACTGCCCTTATCTTCCGGAGCCCAGACTTTTTCCGAAATCCTCGGGAGACCGGAAAATACCTCCATAACCGTTAATGTACTTTTCAGTCAGGTTGTTCAGGTATATTTTGAATACGGAAATCAGACGGGCAATTATCTGTTTTCCACCCAGCCGGTAACTTCCCCGGCCAATGAACCGGTTGAAGCCAGACTCTCCGGCTTATCACCGGATACCCGTTACTGGTACCGGACAAGGTACCGGATTCCGGGGGACCCGGCTTATAAGGCAGGTGAGGAGCATACCTTCATGACACAGCGCCTGCCGGGCAAAAGGTTTCGTTTTACCCTGGAATCCGATCCGCATCCCTATGATAAAAAGTGTTATGCGCCACTCTGGAACATTGCCCTGCAAAACCAGCTGGCCGATTCGGCCGATTTTATGATCGACATGGGCGATACCTTCGGGGACGATCACTTTCCCTTTACCATCACCAATAAGGAAGTACAACAATTACACCTCGATGCCCGGAGCTTTTTTTCCAAAGTGTGCCATTCCCTGCCCTTCTTCTTTTGCCAGGGGAACCATGAAGGGGAAAGCGGTTATTACCTGCTGCAGACGCCCCCGGATAACCTGGCGGTCTGGGAAACACTATGGCGTAAACTTTACTGGCCCAATCCCTTCCCCGACGGATTTTTTACGGGCAACACAGGCACAGAGCCCTTTGGTATTGGCAATCCCGAAAACTATTATGCCTGGGAATGGGGCGATGCGCTCTTTGTGGTATTGGATGCCTACCGGTATTACACGGTGAGCGCCAAGCCTGGCAAATGGGACTGGACCATTGGCAAAACCCAATATGACTGGTTAAAAACCACATTGGCGAAGAGTACGGCAAAATTCAAATTCGTTTTTATCCATCATCTGCTGGGGGAAGCACGGGGCGCCGCGAACCTGGCCAAACAGTTTGAATGGGGCGGCTATGATCAGAAGGGGACAACCTGGGAATTCACTGCACAGCGCCCGGGTTGGGAAATGCCCATCCACCAGTTGCTGGTCAAAAACAAGGTTTCCATCCTTTTCCAGGGGCATGATCATTTATTCGCACGTGAGGAACTGGACGGCCTGGTTTACCAGACGGTCCCCATGCCATCAGATTCCTCCTACAGCCTGGGGATGATCGCCAATGCCAATGCTTTCAGGGGCATTAAACTATCTGGGTCTGGCCATTTGCGGGTGACGGTCTCCCCGGAAAAGGTGTTGGTGGATTATGTCCTGGCTGTATTGCCCAAGGATGAAAGAACCGGAATGAAGAATGGTCAGGTCCTCTTTTCCTATGCCGTTGATCCGACGGGGACAACCGCCCTTTCAGAAATTCCCCGGGAATATACGAAACCGGCACTAAAAGCCTGGCCCAATCCCTTCCGCGATTCCGTCGAAATCCAGTTTTCCCTGAAAAATAGCGGCACAGCGCGGATCATGATCTATAACCAGGAAGGCAGGCTGGTTGACCTGCTGGACACCGGGGAACTGCCTTCCGGATTAAACACGGTAAAGTGGGATGCTGTCAGCCGCAAGGGAAAAGTCCTGAAACGGGGAATTTTCCAGTGTGTTGTTGAATCCGGAAGTGAACGGATGGTGACAAATATCTTGATGCATTAATACAGCCAAAGCATCTGTGCGAAAAAATTTATTAACGGCATCTTTTTGACCCGTTTCCCGGAGGGTTAACAAAAAATCAAATAATAAGATGTATTTTAATCTAATCCCTTAATTTTGAATAGGAATTCATTTTGTTTGATTTAACATCTGATGAGGTACCTGTTAGCACTTTCCATGCTGTTCATCCAATTCGGATCATTTGGTCAGGAATTGATGCCGGTTATTAATTTTTCCCCGGATATCTATCATGGAGAGACCCAGAACTGGAAAATCAGCCAATCCCAGGAGAAATATATATACATAGCCAATAACAGCGGACTGCTGGAATACAATGGTGCGGACTGGAAGCTCTATCCAACGCCCAATGGCTCTGTCATGCGATCGGTCCAGGTGCAGGGTGACCGGATTTATACCGGGTGTTACATGGAGTTCGGTTACTGGAAGAAAGATGAGTTTCTTCATCTTACATATACCTCACTGAGTGAAAAAATAAAAAACAAACTGCCGGAAGACGAGAACTTCTGGAAGATCATCTGCCATCATCAGTGGGTAATTTTTCAGTCACTCCGCGGATTATATATTTATGATAAGGTGAAAGACGCCTTTGAGATTATTGCGTCTCAAACCGATCTGCCCAAAGTATTTGATGTTGCGGATCATATTTATTTTCAGAAAATCAATGAAGGTCTTTTTCAGCTTGAAAACGGCAAAACCTCCCTGGTATCTGACTTTCCCGCTTTCCGGGACAATGTCATCATCAACATTTTTTTTCACATGGGTGAATTGTTGGTTGAAACCCAGGATAAAGGTTTTTTTGTAGTTGCAAATGGTTCAGTTTCAGCATGGAAAACGGAAAATGCTTCAAAAATAAATACCCTTAGTGTCTACAGCAGTTTACAGTTACAGGACGGGTGTTTTGCTCTGGGTACCATTGGGGAAGGGGTTTACATACTGTCGCCGGAAGGTAAAATTACCATGCACATCGACAAGAAAAACGGTTTGCAAAACAATACGGTCCTTTCCATATTTGAAGACAACGGCGGAAATATCTGGCTTGGCCTGGATAACGGGATCAGTGTAATCAATTATACCTCACCTTTCCGGGTTTATACGGATACGGAAGGTATATTCGGAACCGTTTATGCAGCGGAATATTACCAGGGATTTTTGTATTTGGGGACCAATCAGGGGCTTTATTACAGGCCATTACAATCAACAGATGACTTTAAACTCATTGATGGGACCAAAGGACAGGTCTGGAGACTCGTTACCATCGACGGGTCCCTGTTCTGCGGACACAATGCAGGCACCTTTATCATTAAAGACAACAAAGCCACACAGATTGCCGATGTCCTCGGGACATGGGATTTCAAACCTGTACCCTCCGGCAGGAATCTGCTCCTGCAGGGGAATTATGTCGGATTACATATGCTTGAAAAAAAAGACGGCCGGTGGCAATACCGGAATAAAATCGAAGGATTTGATGTTTCCTGCCGTTTTTTTGAATTAATGCCGGATAACCTGGTTTTTGTCAAACGGAAATTTGAGGGCATTTTTAAGCTGAACATTTCGGATGATTTCCGGAAGGTTCTGGATATTGAAAAAGAGCAGAGTGTTTCTGTTCACACCAAATCAGGGATGGCTAAATACAATGGAAACCTGTTGTATTTTGACGATTCGGGATTGTATGCATACAATCTGAATAGCAAACAGTTCCGGAAAGAGTTATTGTTCCGGGAACTTGTTTTTGATGAAGATGCTTATTTGTCGGGGAATATCCTGACCGATGAGCACGGGAATCTTTGGGCTTTTACCGAAGACAACATTTTATGGTTATCACAAGGCCAGATAGACCGTAAACTGCAGGTAAACCGGATTCCCCTGCCCTTATCGTTAAGGGAAAATGTAATTGAATTTGAAAACCTGTTTCATCTGGGGAGCAGAGTTTATTTGCTGGGCACAAAAAACGGGTATATCCTGTTTGATCTCAATAAGATAAAAGAGACAGAATACCGGATATCCATCAATTCGGCAGACAAGAGCGTTCTGAACGGGAACCGTGTGTCCATTCCAGTGCCTGCTGAGAATATTCAACTCAAATCCCGGGAAAACAATCTTGGTTTCAGTTACAGTGTACCCGCTTTTGACAAATTCATACCGACAAAATACCAGTATAAACTGGAAGGAATATACGATACCTGGAGTGAATGGACCAAAGAATCAACCGTATCTTTCCATAACCTTCCATCCGGGGAATATACGTTTAAAGTGCGGGCAAGAACCGGAAACACAATCACCGGGAATGAAGCGTCTTTTTCATTTACCATCAACAAACCATGGTATGTTTCCAACTGGATGATTGTTTTTTACGTGCTCCTTTTTGTTTCACTATTTGGGGCCATACATCATGGATACCGCATCAGGTACGAAAAACATAAAAAGCAGATTGAAAAGGAGAAACAGAAGGAACTTACCATGATCCAGCTTGAAAATGAAGCCCTCATGGAAAAAATGAAAAGTGATAAGCTTAAGACTGAAGTGGAGGCCAGAAATCAGGAACTGGTGACCTCAGCCATGGCCATCGTGAAGAAAAATGAACTCCTGAATATCCTTGAGCAAGAATTGAATCAAACCAATCCAAACGTCAGATCGGCCCTCAGAATCATCAAAGAGAACCTGGAGGGTAACAGTGACTGGGAATTCTTTCAGGAAGCGTTTAACAAAGCAGACCGGGATTTTCTGAAAAAGCTGAAAGAAGCCCACCCCCTGTTGACGCCCAATGACCTTAAACTTTGTGTCTACCTGCGTTTGAATATGTCATCCAAAGAGATTGCCCCCATGTTGAACATCTCCCCTCAAAGTGTCGAAATCAAAAGGTTCCGGTTAAGAAAAAAACTGGGATTGGACCACGAACAAAACCTGACAGAATACATTTTAAATCTATAAGATACCCGGAAGATCCCAGCCACCTTAACATTACCTGAACATCAGCAAATTACTAAACTTTAAAATTGTTAACCCGGGGTGCTTTTCAAAGATTGAATTTGTTGTAATCATCAGATTTATAAATATATAATCCAGGTTGTAAGTCTCAGGTTTCCCTTCATGGAAATCTTTCCGGCTGTATATTTTTTGTATAGGTGCTTTTTTTGCAAAAGGATCTGACAGGCTATTACTTTGATATGGAATCAAGAACTGATAAGAATCATGACTGGCCTGCCTTCCTGTTATATTGGCAATACTGTTTCTTCCCTCTCCGGAAAAAAGGACATCAGGGGGGAGTTCACGGTAGTGGATAACGAACCCTTTTACATGATTTCGAACGTCAATGGAATGCCTCCCTTTTTCATAAGCCTTGCGAGCGATTCAGACCATTGGATGTTTGTGTCCAGCAATGGGGGGATCACGGCAGGCAGAAAGAACGCGGATTTTGCCCTGTTCCCCTATTACACCGATGATAAAATCGCCGAATCTGCAGAATACACAGGGAGTAAAACGATTCTTCTGGTGCATGCCGCGGAGAGGTCTTTCCTCTGGGAACCTTTTTCAGACAAATATGAAGGAATATACAAAATAACCCGGAACCTGTATAAAAGCCGTTTGGGCAATAAAATCATTTTCGAGGAAATCAATCACGACCTTGGGCTGTCTTTCCGTTACCAGTGGTGCTCCGGTGATCAGTTCGGTTTTGTAAGAAGATCGACCCTTACCAATCTTTCCGGAAATGACATGGACATTTCAGTACTGGATGGTCTTCAGAATATTTTGCCATCCGGAGTGCCGTGTGATCTGCAGAACTCCACCAGTAACCTGGTGGATGCCTACAAACGAAGTGAATTGCTGACCGGGACAGGCTTAGGCATATATGCGCTGAGCGCCATCATTGTGGACAAAGCTGAACCCAGTGAAGCCTTAAAAGCGAACATGGTCTGGTCGGCAGGGCTTGAAAACCCCAAATACCTGTTATCAACCAGGCAGTTAAATGACTTCAGGATGGGGTTTCCCCTCCAGACAGAAACAGATGTCAAGGCAGAAAAAGGGGCATACTTTGTCCATGCGGAAGTGCTATTGCCTTCAAAAACCGGGAAAGAATGGCTGATCGTGGCGAATGTCAACCAGGATCATTCTTCCATCATTGCCCTGTCGCATTCTATTTTAAACGATAAAAGCCTGGTTCAGCGGATACATCAGGATATCGCCACCGGGACCAACCGGTTGGTGCAACTGGTAGCTGCTGCCGACGGCCTGCAATGCACGGGGGATGAGTTGCGCCAGGTGCGCCATTACTCCAACACCCTGTTTAATATCATGCGGGGTGGCATTTTCGATAACAATTACCAAATCGGGAAAAAGGACTTTTGTGATTACCTGTATAAGGCCAATAAGGGCATCTATGTTCAATTTGAAAAGATATTACAGGATCTTCCGCCGGTCGTTCTTCCCGGTCATCTTCAGGAAATGTCAACCGGGACGAGCCATGTTGATTTTCAGAGATTGTGCCTGGAATACTTGCCATTGAAATTCAGCCGCCGGCATGGCGATCCTACCCGGCCGTGGAATAAATTCTCCATAAACATCCGGAAGGAAGATGGTTCAAAAATTCTCGATTATGAGGGAAACTGGCGGGATATTTTTCAGAATTGGGAAGCCCTTGCGCTTTCCTATCCGGCATTTCTTCAAAGCATGATCTGTAAATTCCTGAATGCTTCCACTTTCGACGGGTATAATCCGTACCGGATCACCAAAGACGGGTTTGACTGGGAAGTGATGGAGCCCGATAATCCCTGGTCATACATCGGTTATTGGGGGGATCACCAGATCATCTATCTGCTGAAGTTGCTGGAATTGATGGACAAGCATTATCCGGGGAAACTGGAATCCTTATTTAATGCAGAATTCTTTGTTTATGCCAACTTACCTTACCGGATAAAGAGTTATCCCGGGATACTGTCCAATCCGAAAGATACCATTGTTTTTGACCATAAGGCTGACCAATGGTTACGTGCGCAAAGAGATGAACAAGGGGCTGACGGGACCCTGCTGTGTGATGAAAGCGGGAACATTCACCACGTTACCTTCATGGAAAAAATGTTGGCTTCCCTGCTGGCCAAACTGTCGAATTTCATCCCGGGAGGTGGTATCTGGATGAATACCCAGCGCCCGGAATGGAACGACGCCAATAACGCGCTGGTGGGTAACGGGGTGTCTATGGTGACTTCGTACTATCTGAGGCGGTTTCTCCGTTTTCTGACAGAAATCGTTGAGCATTCAGAAGCCAAAGACCTGATGCTTTCGGTGGAAACGGCCGGTTTTTTTAATGAGATGGCCAACGTATGGGAGGAGTTCGGGCATTTGCTTAAAGGCAGGATCGATGACAGGCAACGCCGGAAGGTTTTGGATAAGCTTGGTCAGGCCGCGTCTGGTTACCGGTCTTTGATATATAAGCAGGCGTTTTCGGGCAGAAAAAGCAAATTAAGTAAAACCAGCCTGCAAAAATTCCTTAACCTGAGCCTGGGATTCATAGATCATACGATAAAAACAAACCGGCGAAGCGACAACCTGTATCACGCCTACAACCTGATGACCGTGATTAATGATGATGAGATGTCAATTTCTCCTCTGAGTGAAATGCTGGAAGGCCAGGTGGCCGTTTTGAGTTCAGGTTATCTGTCTTCAACCGAAACCCTGCAATTGCTCGATGGTCTGAAGGCCAGCCGGCTGTACCGGGAGGATCAGAACAGCTACCTCCTCTATCCGGATAAACAACTTCCTTTATTTCTGGAAAAAAATAACCTTACGGAGGAAACTGTTTCAAGATCCGGACTGTTGCAACACCTGATCAGGTCGGGGAACAGAAACATTATTGAAAAAGACATCAGGGGTGTTTATCATTTTAACGGCAATTTCAGAAACGTTGCCGATCTTCAGAAGGCTCTCCATGAACTTAGCGAAACAATGCCCGCCGGGCTGGTGGAAAAGGAAGTGGAACTCATATCCGGCATCTTTGAGGAAGTTTTTAATCACAAAATGTTTACAGGCCGGTCGGGTACTTTCTTCGCTTACGAAGGCCTGGGATCAATTTACTGGCACATGGTGTCCAAGTTGCAACTGGCTGTTCAGGAATGTTGCCTGAAGGCGATCAGGGAAAACGAACATCCTGAAATAATCAACCGCCTCATCAATCATTATGATGAGATCAATGAGGGCATCGGGGTACACAAACCGCCGTCCCTGTACGGAGCTTTTCCTACCGATCCGTATTCGCATACCCCGGCGGGGAAAGGCGCCAGACAACCGGGAATGACAGGCCAGGTGAAGGAAGATATTTTATGCCGGTTCGGTGAACTGGGCGTGTTTACGGAAAGGGGAAAACTCTGTTTTCAACCACGGATCCTCCGGGAAATCGAGTTCCTGAAAAAACCGGCAGTTTTTGAATACTTCGATGTTTTTTCCATCCGGCGGCAACTGGATCTTGCTCCCGGAACACTTGGTTTTACCTGTTGCCAGGTACCTGTTGTATATCAACTGTCTGAGAAGAATGGTCTGAAAATCGTTTTCAGTGACCACCCGGAAGTCATCCAGGAAGGAATGAGCCTGGATGAAAAACAGAGTGAAATGATTTTTAACCGTACGGGTGAAATTATCCGGATCGATGCCTGGATAAATAGGGATGATCTGATGCGTAAATGCACATGACTGGTGTATCTGATGCCTGTAATTAGGAGATTATAAAATACATATATCTATTCCAACATTCTTTTACTTTTCAAAAAACGGCTATGAAACGCGAAGTAACACCTTTAAAAGATGTTGTGCCAATGGGGCAAAAGATAGCCTTTGGTGCAGGTAGTCTGGCAAATCAATTATTTCCGGCGGCAGTCGGAGCCTACATGGGGGCTGTGGTCATTATCTTCGGAATGTCTCCCTATCTGGCAGGCATTTTATCGGCCATTCCCAGGTTCATTGATGCCATTCTGGACCCGGTCATGGGTTACATTTCTGACAATACCCGGTCACGGTGGGGACGCAGAAAACCATATATTTTGATCGGCTCTGTCATTTCAGGTATCCTGTTCATCGCCATGTGGCAAATCTTCATGGAAAATTCCCAGATGTTCAATTTCTGGTACATCCTGGTTATTTCTATCTTCTTCTACATTGGTCTGACTGTTTTTGCGGCACCCCTGATCGGACTCGGGTATGAAATGTCACCCGATTACCATGAACGTACCCGTTTGATGGCAGTATCCCAGTTTTTGGGTCAGTTTGCCTGGATGATCTCCCCGTGGTTTTTGTACATCATTTACAATTTTTACGGCAAAGATCCCCA
>DAIDJX010000092.1 GCA_027451165.1 Prolixibacteraceae bacterium
GTTAAGATAGCCGGCATCTGGAATAAACCGTCGGAAGTGGGTATTTTCACCAACTCAGACCGCTGGTCTTTCTGCGGGTCTGAAACCGGTTGTTCAAATTGATGGACTTCCCGGATTAATTCTCCTTTCTTGTTGATGGCCACAATGTTACCCGGGCTGCTGATGCTGTTCCGGGTATCGATAAAATAACTCCCTTTCGGGGAGGGCAGCACCTGATGTGTTCCTGCTCCCTGGGAAATTTGTAATAAATTCTTTCCATCCAGCCCAACCCGGAAAAAATGACGGTCGGTGGATTCCGGTCCGGTTCCTGTGAAATATATTAATCCGGCTTCCTCATCCACGCGGTCTATGGCATCGATGCGCCAGGGTACATCGGTCAGCTGCTTTTTCAGAAGGCCGTCCCACCCGTAATACCAAAGATTTTCCCATCCGTTACGGTAGCTCCTCACGATGAACCCTGTTCCGTTTTTCAACACATAAACATCTTCAAAAAAATCAACCCAGGTAGTGGATGTCTCCCGGTAAATTTCGGAATAGTCTCCTGAAGTGGCATCCGCAAGCAGGAACCGCATGTCATTCTGATCCCGGTTGAGCGCCTGAATGGCAATTTTCCGGCTGTCGGGAGTCCAGAAGGGCCAGCCATAATAAATATCTTCTTCCGGATTTGTCTTCACTGTAATCGTTTTGTGGTCTGCCAGGTTATACACCTTAATTCTCACTTTCGGATTCGGATCGCCGGGTTTGGGGTAGGGGGTGACCTCCAGTTTTCCGTGGACGCCATCCGCTTCATCCAGCCTGTTCAGCGTGAAGAGCGGAACCGGTTGGTCGTCGAACCGGAACCAGGCCAGTTTATTACCATCGGGCGACCACCAGAAGGCAGCATAATTGCTTGGCCTCCCGAGGATCTCTTCCATATAAACCCAGGAAGACCAACCGTTGTAAACTTTATCCGTGGCATCAAAGGTGACCCTGATTTCCTTTCCTGTTGCCAGGTTAAAAATGTAAAGGTCTTTTTCTTTGGTATAGGCGATCTTTTGGTTATCAGGAGAAAACCGGGCGTTCATCTCCTGAAGGGTATCCCTGGTCAACTGAACCATCGCGCTGTCTCCTGTTGTAAAACAGAACAGGTCATTCGACCGGAAAAGTATGGCAGTTTTCCCATCGGTACTGATCAGGTCATTTCTGCCCATGGAAATTCCTTTTGGTAAAACTGCCTCCATTTTTTCACGATCGCTTTTCACCGGAACATAGGCTTCGCTTTTCCCGGTTTTTATTTCGATTTTCCGAATAACAGTTTTTTTGTTCTTGTCAAATGTCTGAAAGATAAAATGGGTGTCATCAACCCATCCTGTAACGCGTGGTTTGGATTCATCCCTGAACATCATTTGTGCTTGTAAGTCAACCGATACAGAGACGATCAGGAGAAAAATAACTGTCGTGAGAAAAAAGGAAAAGATCTTAGCCATGATCTTAGTATTTAAGTTCTGTTTGTTTTTGAAAAGGGCAAATGTATTTGTTTTTATAATTTGCTGAACACGGTCCTCTTTTATCGGTTCCCGGTTCAGAAAAAATTCAATTCGAATTGTTATGAAAACCCCAGTAAGCCGTTATTCCAACTCTGATTCCGTCCCATTGTGGTTTTATTCGGTTTCCGGTTTCCGAATTGAATAATTTCTGATCTTTTTCATCTGGCATATGATACCCCTTTTCGAAACCGTAATAATATGAAATATTCATAGACAGTTTAACCTGTGAAAAAATGTTTCTGAAATAGCAAATGCCTGGTTGTACAAAAAATCCCTGAGCTTTATATTTTGCCACATCAGTATAGGATTCATCAGCAACTGTCAAATCTATTGTTTCATCCATCGTACTGAAAGAAACTCCTCCTTCCAGTATAAGGTTTAATCCATTTGATTTGCCAGGCGCCTTCCCCAGGATTATTTTCAACCCTGGAAAGAGCCCTTTTTGAACATTGTCGTGTATGTAATATCCGGAATAATCGGCAAGAGTCAATCTTGATCCGGTTGAAGTAGAATGAAAGTTCATGCCTACAGCCAGGATTTTCGGGAAACAGTAAATCACTTCAGTTTTATAAAAGAAATATGGGGGAAAATTGTCAGTTAAAACAGGTTTAAAAGGCAATAGATTTACAATTGTCTGATCGTATTCTTTTGTGGAATTCATTTCGAATGTTCCACCTCCAGCGCCGGCTCCAACCAGAATATTCTGAGCTTTAAGTGTTATTGTTATAAGTGTTAATGTAATTATGAGGTATATCTCTGCGCCTTTTATCATAGCTAAATTTTCTTAGATTAGTTCTTGCCATTCAGATTAATCCTTTTCCCTTCTCCCCACAATATCTGACCATTGTTGCAGATAAGTGTCCATTTGTTCAGAAAATAAGAATTTGCAGTAGTTATAACTTGTTCTTTTACACCATTTTCCAGATTTAACAAAATAAGATTATTTGCAACCCGAAGGAACAACTTACCACTCTTCATGTCCAGATTATAAACTTCAGTAATCAGATCATTGAATACCCACGTTTTTTCAATCTTCCAGCTATTGCAATCTATAACCTCGACCTTGTCAGAAAATGCCCTGATCAGTTTTTCCTTGGTTCCAGGTAAAAAATCAGCATGCAAAACATTTTCATTGTCATCAGTATATCCAGGCATACGGTTGATCTGTTTGTCCTTATATTGAAAATATTCAAAGCCATTGTAGGTTTCACAAAAAAAGAAGTTTCCGGAAGGCGAGATTTTATTTCCATATAAACCATTTGATACCAATTGGATTTCAGCAAGTTCAGACTCATTAAGGTAGTTATATAAAACGGCTGTCTGATTATTTAAGATAACTCCTGTTCCGATATCTGAAACCGAAGGAATGTGACCCATTTGAGGAAATGTAGCCGAAAAATCCAAATGTTTACTTTTGCCCGGATCAGTCAGATCATCCAAATACATTTGACATGGGGAATAACCAACACTAACAAGGAACTTGTTGTTTGATGAAACTGCAAAACGACCAATTCCTGAGTCGTGTTCAATTATTGATGTGATGGTAAAAGTTTCGTTGTCAAATACCCTGATTCTGCTGTATTCGTATAAATAGGTTCTTGGAGCCAACCCTGCAAGCGCATTTACAAATTTTGGTGAAGGTAAACCATAATCAGCTTTGGCTTTAGACGATAAAAACTGATTCAAATTCCATTCATCATAGAAATTGTCTGTCAAAGGCAACATGATCAGATATAGTTCATAGGTATGAGCGAACAGAGGAGAAGTAAGAATCCACGATTCAGTGTCTGTATTGTTTATCTCTGTCAGCTGCTGAATTTCTCCTTTTTCATCGCGGTATGATATACGGTAACCTTTCAGATTCTTATAAAATGGGGGTTTGTTCCATTTCAGAAGTATGTCACCGTCTGGAGTATTGGAAGCAGACAATTCGGGTATTGGACCAGTAACCAAAAAAGAAGGGCTATAAAATTCATCGTTGGTTACAATGTAATAGTTTGACCGTTCACCATGATATGTACGATCGATAAAAGTAGTTTGTTCCCGGGAATTTATTATAGCAACCAGAATCCTGGGATTTTGCAGATAATCCAAATCCTTATACACTTTATAACTCTTGAAGTCTGTACCTTTAAATATTTCCCATTCAATTTTTAGTGACCCATCAATAAATTGAAGATTTTTGATTTTAGACCCTATCTCATAACGATCTTTAATCACAATAGTCCATTCTCTGGATATCAGGAATCCTTCTGCCCCAACTTTATCGGCAATACTTCCGGTTTGAGATTTGGTAAATATTTTCATAACCAGCGGAAATGTTCCTTTTTCCTCGCCATTAAAATACCATGATAATTGGATGGACCCGGACTTGCTATCAATCCTTGATGTTTCCTGCCCGTTTATTATAAACTGAGCCCAATTTACCAGATCTCCGTTTGTCTTGTATGAAAAGTTTATCCGTTCACTATTTTGGATGTAAATGGTATCGGTAGGAAGATTCAGATCAACTTCAATGTCGGGTAATTCCCCGGTCGGATCTAATTCCATAAATTTTTCCCCGTCGGGTTCAAAAGTGCATCCCTGCTCTATAAAGAGGAGTATTAAAAGGGTGTGAAAAAAAATTCTGAACATTTGATTAAATATACTGTTGGTCAACTTATTCGCTTCCATATGATTACCATATAATCCTGCATCTGTCTTTCGGTTTTGACGTGTTTGCTATTCCCCGGGCACGTTGAAATTCCTGTAAGTATCATCAAACCAGCCCGGGATATCAGTTTTCCGTGCCGGAAATCAACCGGTGGTCCGGACCAGGGATTTTCCTGAGTACACAGGAAGATACCCTTCAGAAGGAAAACCAGTACAATCGTGATTCTCTTCATACTTCAAAAGTACATTATTTTATTTGTACTTTAGGCCATTGAAATAAAAGCCGGTCATGGACATGGAACATAATCTCACAGCCTCGGAAGAATTTATCCGGGGATTGCCCAAAGCGGAATTGCACCTCCATATTGAAGGCACCCTGGAGCCGGAATTGTTGTTTGAGCTGGCTCATCGGAATAAGGTCCGCCTGAAATATGATTCGGTGGATGACCTCAGAAATGCATACTCCTTTAGCAGGCTTCAGGATTTTCTGGACATCTATTATGCCGGAACTGCTGTCCTGTTGAAGGAGCAGGATTTCTATGACCTTACGCGGGCATA
Source organism: Prolixibacteraceae bacterium (assembly GCA_027451165.1). Taxonomy (GTDB): domain Bacteria; phylum Bacteroidota; class Bacteroidia; order Bacteroidales; family Prolixibacteraceae; genus UBA1413. The sequence goes on from DAIDJX010000092.1 coordinate 4,737, forward strand.
CCTGGATAAAGCCTGGGAAGAGCATATTTTTCACACCGAAATCTTCTTTGACCCGCAGTCCCACACCTCCAGGGGAATTGCTTTCGAAACGGTTATTGCGGGTATTACCAGGGCCATGAAAGAGGCGGAAAGAAACCAGGGCATTACCTCCCGGCTGATTCCTTGTTTCCTCCGTCACCTCGACGAGCAGGCGGCGATCAGCACCTATGAGGAATCCCTGCCTTTCCGGGAACACATTGCCGGTTTTGGACTGGATTCCTCAGAAAAGGGGAATCCTCCATCCAGGTTCAGGCGGGTATTCGAACGGGCAAGAGCAGACGGCTTTTATACCGTAGCTCATGCCGGAGAAGAAGGTCCTGCAGCATATGTGCGGGAAGCGATCGATATATTAAGGGTGGATCGTATTGATCACGGGAATCATGCCATTGATGATGAAGCGCTGATGGCTGTTCTGGCAGATCGTCAGATCCCCCTGACCATGTGCCCGCTGTCCAACCTGAAACTGAAGGTGATCAGTGATCTGCGCCTGCACCCGCTGAAAAAAATGCTGGAACAGGGCGTGGTTGTAACCCTGAATTCCGATGATCCGGCTTATTTCGGCGGTTATCTGAATGAGAACTACCTGCAAATCGCCCGGTCATTAAATCTTTCTCCTGCAGTTATTGCGCAGCTTGCCAAAAATTCCTTTAGGGCCAGTATGCTGGATTCAGATACTAAAATCAAAAATATTGGGTTCATAGAAAGTTACCTGAAAAATAGTTCTTTTGTTTAATCCGTTTTTGTGAAATTTCTGCTGAGTTATGTTCAGAGCCTTCTTTCTTATTCTTTCCCGCTTGTCTGTTCCCGGATGGGTAGCGGTTGTATGGTTATTGTTTGTCGCAGGTTGTGAGGAAGAAAGTACAGTTGCCAGGGACGATCTGGCAGGCCTCATCAATGAATACCGGAAAGATCGGGGATTGGATGAAATCCCGCTTTCCGTTTCCCTGACCAAAGTGGCCGAACTGCACGTCAGGGATCTCGCTGATAACCAGCCGGTAAAAGGGAATTGTAACCTTCACAGCTGGTCGGACAAAGGCTCGTGGTCATCCTGCTGCTATACCGACGACCATGCACAGGCTGCCTGCATGTGGAACAAACCCAGGGAACTGACGGATTATCCGGGAAACGGTTATGAAATTGCTGCCTGGTCAAGTATCGATATTACTGCGGAACAGGCACTTTCACTCTGGAAAGAAAGTTCCGGACACAACAATGTCATCCTGAATAAAGAGACCTGGAAAAATATAGAGTGGAATGCCATGGGAGCTGCCATGTATAAAGGATATGCCGTGGTTTGGTTCGGAAAGGAAGTAGAGACGCCACGTGTGGCGTCTCATGACATTCAGACAACACACGTGATGTCGGTACATGATGTGAAAATTATGAATTGAAAACGAAAATATCAAAAATGAATAATGGATTTTTGAGGGGTTTCATTTTGTTTTGTTTGTTGGTTCTCAGCACGATAGTATCTGATGCCTGCACGGCAGTTATCATTTCCGGGAAGGCCACTCCGGACGGGCGCCCCATTCTTTGGAAACACCGGGATACCGACCAGTTTCAGAATGCCATCAAGTTTTTTGCTGACGGGAAGTACACTTCCATCGGCCTGATAGACGCGGATGATCCGGAAGGGAAAGCCGTATGGGCCGGATATAATTCCGCCGGGTTTGCTATTATTAACACTGCTTCCTATAACCTGATCCGTAAGGATACTGTAAAATTCAAGGATCAGGAGGGGGTTGTCATGCGGGAGGCGTTGAAGGTGTGCGCTACGGTGGAGGATTTTGAAAAGTTCCTCCGGGAAAGAACAAAACCGCTTGGTGTGGAAGCCAACTTCGGGGTGATCGATGCCAAAGGAGGCGCAGCCTGGTTTGAAACAGATAATTTTAATTGTAAAAAGCTGGATGTCAATGATCCGGTGGTGGCTCCCATGGGATACCTGATCCATACCAATTTCTCCTTTACCGGCGATCCCAAACGGGGCAGCGGCCATATCCGCTACAAAACTGCGGAAGATCTGTTCTTCCAGGCAGCCCAGCAAAACAACCTGACCGTCCGCTTTATCCTGCAGGGGGTGAGCCGGTCGCTCTGGCACTCCCTGATCCGGACCGATCTGAAGTCATCGGGAGTCCGGGCAGATGAACAGAAGTTCGTCCATTTCACCGATTTTATTCCCCGCTATTCCTCCACTGCGTCGGTGGCCATCCAGGGCGTACTTCCGGAGGAAAAGACTGAACTCACCACGATGTGGACCATCCTTGGATTTCCCCTCACCTCGGTGGTTTTTCCCCTTTGGCTGAGCCAGGGTAACAATCAGCCGGAGCTGGTGACCCTGAATGCCAGCCAGGTGGCTCCGCTCTGCGATAAGGCGCTTGCTTTAAAAAACAGGGCTTTCCCGGTGGTTCAGAATTACGGGGGTAACTATATAAATCTTCCGGCATGGTATAACGGGGAGGAGACCGGAATCATGCAAAAACTGAAGCCGCTGGAAGACAAAATCTTTGATGAATCTCTGGCGAAAATGGAAGAACTTCGCAAATCACCTGCTCCAGCCGCCCTGATCCCTGCTTTTTACAAGAAAATCAATGATCTGATTACCATAGAATTCAATAGAAATTTCCAAAAATGAACAACCTGGTTAGCTCCGTTCTTGTCTTGTGGTTCCTGAATTCTGGAAATTTCATTTCCACTGCTGTTCCAGGATTTGTGAATCACCCGGATAATGCTGGGGAAATACTCCATCAATCGTCCCTCTTTTTACCGGTGGAATGTTCCTATGCTGAATTCTTCAGTCAGGTCATGAAATATCATACCGGGCTGGTGAAATCTGTACAAACGGGAGATTGTTTCCGGGTGAGAACTTATGAAGAGCCGGAATATTTCGAAACAGAAAAAGCCAGGTACAGGCTGAGTATCACCTTTTACTGCCAGTATGGTTATTCCGGTACCAGGAACGGGGTCGATTGTTACGGGGAATTGCTCACTGTTTTTATGTCCTGGTTGAAGGGGAAAGGCTATGTGGTGAAGAAACTGGAAGATCTTTCCATGACCGGATGGGATAAAGTACTATACAGGGCTACCTCAGGACAAGGAAGCGTCCTGTTCGTTTACGAATCTGAAAATGCAGGCAGTATGGGGTATGCCAAGATCCGGCTTTTAAAACAGGTTAAACCGTAAAAAAATAGATTTTACCATGGAAAATAAAACAATCAAAGAACATGCTGCTGAAATTGTCAGGTTGGTTATTGAGTGGGAACCCCGGTTACTTTCGCTGGATAAAAAGATCCTCTCTGAGCGAAGAAATGTGCAGAATCGTTCCATCCGGCAGATCACCGGACATATGGTTGATTCGGCCTCCAACAATACCCACCGGGCAGTGCATATGCAATACCAGCCTTCTCCCCTGATATTTCCCAATTATGCCACGGAGGGAAACAACGACCGGTGGATCGCCATCCAGAATTATCAGGAGGAATCCTGGTACGATCTGGTTCAGTTGTGGAAATACTCCATGTTTCATTTCAGCCATGTGATTCAGAATGTCAGGGAAGATAAACTGGATAATGAGTGGTTGGCAGGCCCCGGAAAGAAAATTTCACTGCGGCTGATGATTTTGGATTTCTTGCCACATCTGAAGCTGCATCTTTCAGAAATAGAAGAACTTATGTGAATATTAAAAACTTAACCAAATGGGTAAATTCATAACAGATGGTATGGTTTCCCTGAGGCCTTTCCGTCAGGAGGACGCACCCCGGTTGGCAGAACTGGCCAACAATGAAAAAATTGCCGTTAACCTGAGGGACGGCTTTCCCCACCCTTATACCCCTGAAGATGCCGAGAAATTCATTGAGATGGCATTATCCAAACCGGATCAGATATTCGCCATCGAATACCAGGGCGAATATGTGGGAAATATCGGCGTGCACCTGAAAAGCGATGTTTACCGTTTAGGGGCTGAAATTGGTTACTTTCTGGGAGAACCTTACTGGGGAAAAGGCATCATGACCAAAGCAGTGAAACTGGTATGTGACTATGCTTTCAGGGAACTTGGCATCATCCGGATCGACACCGGGGTGTTTGATTTCAATCCGGCTTCCATGCGGGTACTGGAAAAGTGCGGGTTTGTGCAGGAAGCCATTTTCCGTAAATCGGTGATCAAAAGGGGAAAAATCTGCAACGAGGTGCGCTATGCGAAAATCAAAGAATAGATGACAACCCCGGTCTTCAGGCCGGGGATAAAAATGTAAAAGTCATGGCGCAATGCAGCTCAAAGAACGCCGCCAGTGGTGAAGAAAACGCATTTATTCTGGAGCGTCTTTCCACCTGACAGAAACAATAATCTCGTTTCTCCTGAAAACCGGCTGAAAAGGAGGATTGTAACCCAGGAAACGGAAATTCCCGTACCAGGCTATTCCTTTTTCTTCTAAAAGTTTCTGCAGGCGGGCACTCTGTTTTTGGATGACACTATCCGATGCATACCCTCCAAACCGGATGGCCGCCACATATTCCTCCTTTGAGTTTTCGAGAACCACCCCGGAGTCTTTGGGTGTCGGAAGTTTGTCCAATTCCCAGGAGGAGGGCATCACAAAACTCATAGAGGAGCCTTTCCCGGTAAAATTCATGTGCACCGGGGCGGTCATGGCGATGCTTGTTTCCGATTCNTTACCCCCGAAAATGTAACCGGCCAGTTTCCTGAAACCTCTGCCCGACATTTCGCTGTATGAATTTACCTCCATCCTCACAGTTGCCATCACTGAAGGAGGATAGAATCGTATCTCGAATTCCTTTTCCCGTTGAACGACCCGGTAGGTTTGTTTTTCTGTCTTACCAAATGCCATAAATGCGGATATTAATAAAGTAACCAATATAAACACAGATCCATATTTAAAAGTGAACTTTTCCATTTTACGTGTAATTTGAGAATACAACAATCAATTGCCCAGAAAGTTCGCCCGTGTTAAATGGTCCGGGAAATTCCGACGGCGGATATCCCACTGCCTTTTTGCAATCGGTTTGTAATCCCCGGGTCAACCTGGCGACTAATGGGATGGATAGTTAAAGTTTTATAAAAAAGTAATAAATTCTTATCTGAAAGAGTTATATGAGTTACCAACTTAATTGACCAATAATGGCAATGAAATTCAACTTGCACGGGCTGACGCTGCTGATCCTGCTGTCAGCAACCTGTTTTGGCCAGAGCGGAATTCAATCCCGGTCACGACCCCAGAAACCAGTATCCGTCCCGGAAAAAAATGAGGTTAAACTAAAGAAGGCAATCATCTACATTGAAAATTCCGAAAGCATGTTCGGCTATGTCAGCCAGATCTCAGAATACGTGGATGTGCTGGCGGAACTTTCCGAGAAACCTGAATTTGTCAGGGATAAAATACCTGTAGAGTTTAATTTTATTAACGGCACAGGACCAACGTTAACGCCTTTGGGGAACAATCCATCCGTACTGAAAAACAAACTGAACAGGGCCGGTTTCAGTTGCGGGGACATCACCCGCAGTAACCTGAACGGGATGTTCCAGGTGGCCCTGAAAAATGCGGTGAACAATGCCATCACACTCCTGATATCTGATGGGATATATGATATCGGCGGAACGGGAATCAATTCACTCGTTACAGAAGGGAAAGGTACGAGGAGCCAGTTCATCAGCCGATTGGTGCAGGGTGATTTGCAGACCATCATCATCAAATTGAGGTCCCGGTTTGACGGAGAGTATTTCTATACTTCCAAATCCGGAAAAATAAAATTGAATGGAACCAGGCCTTATTACATCTGGATCTTCGGGGACAGCAAACTGTTGAATCTCTATTTCCCGAATGAGTACATTTCCACGAAACTGGCAGGTTTTGAAAATATGGCCAGGTTCATTAAACCCGGCACCGTAAAGGTACCTTACCAGGCTACTGCCGAAAAATCAGCAGGTACCTTCAGGTTTGACCGCAATACGGTTAACCGGCTGAACGATGCCAAACCCGATAAACACGGTTTGGGTTTCCAGTTCAGCATTGCGGTCGATTATTCGAAATTGCCTTACCCGGAATCCTATTTAACATCTGCTGACAACTATATTGTTCCGGAGAAATATACCATAGTCAGCATAGCAAAGCCTGCCACGAAGATTTACGGCGTTCCTTTCACTCCCACCCACCTGATCACCGTCAAAACAATGAGAAATCCGGCGGGTATGCTGACCCTGTCGCTGGTCAACAGGGTTCCGGCCTGGATAAAAGAGACCTCTTCCGATTCAGAAAACAATATCCTTCAGGATAAATCGCATACCTTTGGTTTCTCCTACCTCACCGGCGGGATGATCCAGGCTTATGAATCGGTCTCGGATGACAAAAGCATTGCTGCTTTCAACATTGACATTCACTTA
>DAIDJX010000093.1 GCA_027451165.1 Prolixibacteraceae bacterium
AAGATGTTGCCGGAATGGATGGTATTGACATGGTCGTTACCGCGATGGTGGGTTATTCCGGATTGATCCCTACCGTTAAAGCGATAGAAGCAGGAAAAAATATAGCCCTTGCCAACAAGGAAACCCTGGTAGTGGCCGGGGAACTGATCATGGCGCTGGCCAGGGAAAGACAGGTAGAGATTCTGCCCGTTGATTCGGAACATTCGGCCATCTTCCAATGCCTGACCGGAGAGACCAACAATGAACCGGAAAAAATACTCCTCACCTGTTCAGGGGGTCCTTTTCGCGGATATTCAGGTGAAATGCTCCGGAAGGTGACCCCGGAAGATGCGCTGGCTCATCCTACCTGGGATATGGGCGCCAAAATTACCATCGACTCAGCCAGCCTGATGAACAAAGGGTTTGAAATGATCGAAGCCCACTGGTTGTTCGGTTTGTCACCCCAAGATATCGAAGTGGTGATCCACCCGCAATCCATCATACATTCAATGGTCCAGTTTCGTGACGGCTCCATCAAAGCCCAGCTGGGACTGCCCGACATGCGGCTCCCCATACTCTACGCCCTTGGATACCCGCAACGCATTCCCAGCGATTTCCCCAGATTCAGCTTTTTGAACTATCCGGAATTGACCTTTCTTTCTCCCGATATGGAAAATTTTCGTAATCTTGCACTCGCTTTCGAAGCTGTACGGGCCGGGGGGAATATGCCCTGTATCCTGAATGCAGCCAACGAAGTGGCTGTCGGAGCTTTTCTGAACCGGAAGACCGGTTTTGCCTCCATGCCTGAGATCATCGGACAGGTGATGACGGAAATGGAATTAATAGCCCATCCCACATTGGACGATCTGATTTCCTCCAACAGGGAGGCAAGGATCAGAACCGGAGAACTATTGAAGCTCTGAGGTGTTATAGGTAATTTGTTAAAACAAAGTGAATGGAATCTGTATTGATTAAAACGGCCCAACTGCTGCTCAGCTTATCCATTTTGGTTATCCTGCATGAGTTGGGACATTTCTTTTTTGCCCGCCTTTTCAAAACAAGAGTAGAGAAATTCTACCTCTTTTTCGACCCCTGGTTTGAAATCTGGAAAACAAAAAAGGGAGACACCGAATATGGCATTGGCTGGCTTCCACTGGGAGGCTATGTGAAAATTTCCGGGATGATTGACGAATCTATGGACAAGGAAGCCATGAAACTGCCTCCCCAACCCTGGGAATTCCGGTCAAAACCTGCCTGGCAAAGATTGCTGATCATGGTCGGCGGCGTTATGATGAATTTTCTCTTTGCCTTTATCATCTACATCGGGGTGCTGTTTGCCTGGGGTGAAGAGTATCTGCCTGCTGCCAACGTAAAATACGGGATTGTGGTGGATGAAACCGGTGAAAAACTGGGATTCCGCAACGGGGATAAAATCCTGTCGGTCGACAATAAACCGGTGGACAATTTTGCCAAAATCATACCCACAATTGTTCTCGATAAAGCAAAAACAGTTCAGATCGAACGGGAAGGTCAGAAAATGGATGTGGTCATTACTGATGAAAACTTTCCGCTTCTGCTGAAGAGCAAAGGTGTTTTTGGTTTACGCTATCCCTTTCAGTTTACCATCGGGGGATTTGCCCGCAATTCTCCGGGGGAAGCAGCAGGTCTTTTAAAAGGAGATGAGCTGATTAAAATTGACGGCCAGCCTTTCACCTGGCATGATGAATTTCAAAAATATCTTGCCTCCCGGAAGAACCAGGAAATCGAAATGGGTATCCTGCGAAACAGTCAGCCAATGGTTATTAAAGTTAAACTGGGAGAAGATGGAGTCATTGGCGTTTCAAACAGCCACAGTTTTGAAAACCTCTTTGAGTTTAAAACCGTCCGCTATGGTCTGTTTTCCTCTATTCCTGCAGGAATTTCCAGGGGAATAGAGATTTCTGCCAATTACCTGAAACAGTTTAAACTGATGTTCATGCCTGAAACCAAAGCATATGAATCGCTGGGTGGGTTCATAACCATCGGCAGTATCTTTCCGGGCACCTGGGACTGGCATGCATTCTGGAATATGACTGCTTTCATTTCTATTATTCTCGCCATCATGAATCTGTTGCCTATTCCGGCCCTTGACGGAGGGTATGTCATGTTCCTGCTGTATGAAATGATCACCAGGAAAAAACCAAGTGAAAAGTTTATGGAATATGCCGTTACTGCCGGTTTGTTCCTGTTGCTGGCCCTTGTCTTATATGCCAATGCCAACGATATCATAAAACTTTTTAAATAAATAATCCTCTTAGGGAAAATTGATTATTTTTGTATCCATCTAAAATTGAAAATTATGAACGCATTTATTATCGGCGGTGTGGTAGGTCCCTGGCAGATTGTAATCATTGTTGCCCTTGCCTTGTTGTTTTTCGGTGGTAAGAAGATCCCGGAACTGATGAAAGGTCTGGGACAGGGAATGAAGGAATTTAAGAAAGCAGCCAAGGAAATGAACTCTGAAGATGAACCCAAAGATCAGGAGAAACTGAAAAACTGATATTTCTTTTTTCAGTAAAAACAAACCCGTTTCCTGTTTTGATGCAGGAAACGGGTTTGCTTTTATAATCAATCACTTACAAAAAATTGAGTTAGCAGACTGGCCCCCACAGTTAACTTTGATCAGATAGGCTCCCCGACTCAGGTGCGCTACGGACAGTCTCACTGCATGGCTTGTACTTTCTGCCCTTTCCAATAATGTCCCGGTGATGGAATACACCATGATGATCGTCTTTTCCATAGGGAAACCCGTCAGATTCACCTGCACATAATCCGTCGCCGGATTGGGATAAACCTGGATGTTGGGATCGGCTTTGGCAATTATCCTTACCCCGGAAGCTTCTTCCCATATCTTTTCTGCAAATTCAGGATGATCAATGAATGGATTACGGTTTTTTTGAACCACATACACAGCATTGTTCCGGCTGGTTTCTTTGCTGCTGACACTGTCTTTCCGGTGCCATTCCATCAGCATCCTTAGTGCCCAGGCTTTGGGCTCAGCTCCGGTAACCATCTCACTACCAGGCCACCCGGTGTCTTCTCCCATGTACCTGACTGCCATATAGAGCATGGTGCGGGCAAAATCCCCTTTATAGGCATCAATGGGTTCAAAGACGACCCCGGAATAACCTGGAAAAGAGCAAGGCCCTACCTTACTACCATTGGTAGAAACCCAGGCGGGAGATTTGATTTCCCCGAACGGATAGTTTGCCCTCCTGTTATTGACATATCCGTCGGTGGGATAGAGGTGAAACAAATCAGACTCCATCGGGGCAGCATCGCCAAACCAGCTTTTGGGAAAAGAGTGTTCCCGGTTGTAACAGTCGGCTTCGCTGTTGTAATTGCCGCATTCCTGTCCCTTCCCGTACACATACAGATAGGCCGCAACCCCGCCGGGGCGGTCGGAATACATATCCCACACCACACTGTCGTTCTTAACATCGGTGGTTCTGAAATATTTGTAAAGATCACTGTACGGAACGACAGTATGGCTTTTTATGATGTTGTGGAGGGCCTGCTGCAAAGCTTTTCCGGTAAGCCCGGATGCCGGATCATAATAACCTGCCGGAGGTTGGGCATCTGCCATTTTCCCCAAAAGGGAAAAAACGAAAAAGACTACGGTTGTTATCCCTGGTTTCATCTGTTTCATATATCGGAAAAACACCGCACGCGACCTCTATACTTATCTTATTTATCGGCGACCACCACATTGTCGATTTCCCAGGTGGTAGTACGGTCGGAAGCCGTGCCGGAGAGATCAGCCCCCTTGTAAACCCAGGCCAGGTAAACCGGTCCTCCACGATAAGCAGACAGATCAACCTGCCCTGAAGATACGAATTGACTGTATCCGGAGGTATTACTGGCGGGCAAAGTAAAAGTCAGCCGGGTCCATGTACTGCTCCAGGGAGTAGCTGAACCGGCATAACCGGTCGAAACATACAATTCGAGGGTGGCACCATTGTCGTAACCATCGGCCGATTCAAAACTCACAAACGGTTTTTGTGCCAAGGTCAGATCGAGAACCGGGGAAACCATCCAGGTAATCACTTCCGCCTGACCGGAACTATAGGCTGTTGCCTGCACCCATTTTCTGGAACTCACCTCATTCCCATACCAGCTTTTCCCCCCTTTTTCAGCATAGGTTTTCCAGCCTGTCAGCGTACTGACATCGGCATATTTCACCAGGGTGTTAAAATCCTGGGACAGATAAACCGAGGAAGAGGCTCCGCATCGCGTTCCCTTCATATCCAGCCCTGCAGCATCCCGGAGCAACAATTGCCTGTTTGTATACACTGAAGCAATCCCCCGGAAAGTACCATTCCCGGCAGGGAGAGAGGTGCCGGCAAAGGTGGCATCGGAACGGGTATAAACATCTATCTGTGACTTACAGTCGGTCAGTATCCGCGAACCTGAAAAGGTTCCGGGATCAGCAAACTGAGCGTTTTTGATCTGCACATATTCTGCTTCCCTTTTCCCCTGCAACAGTTCATCAATGGTGATTTCAGCGGGCGTGGGAGGGGTGGCATTCAGCCGGATCACCTCTGCCTGATCAGCAATGCTGATATCCCCGAATTGCAGCAAACCATTGAATAGGGTAAAGGAGGCTCCCCTGCAAAGGATTTTCACTTCAGAATCCATGGCAAAGCTGTTCTCTCCGGAAACCGACAGGCAAATGCCGGCGGTGGAATCCTGAAGATAGGCAATAAATGCGGGAACATTTCCCAATTCCGGCGTGAGGGTAATGATTCCCCGAATGTACACATTGGAATCAATCGTGGAAATTCCCTTTTCATACATCTTCCGGAGATCAGCCACCGATAATCGGTTGACCACCGGCTCTGGCGGAGGCAAAGGTTCCCTGTCGCAGGCCCAAAAGACTGTTAAAAGCAAAAGCGCAGAAAGAAAGGGAAAATTCCTGCTGATCATATCGTTATTATTTTGTTTTCACTTCAATGTTATCAATCCTGAAGGTGGTGCTTTCCGCATTGCTCCCGGTGTACCGGAAAGCGATCACTCCGGTTTTCCCTGCCTGCACGGGAAGGCTGACTTCCCCGGAAGAGATAAAGGTGTGGTCAGTATCATTTTTCCCGGCTTTTATACAGGACAAAGCAGTCCAGGTGGCAGTGGCCAGGTTGTTTCCGTTGTAATCGGAGGAAAAAAGCACATCCAGGGGCTGATTCGTACCGGTATGCGCCCAGTATGCCTTGGCGGTTTGAAAAGTCAGTACTTTGGGTGTGGAAAGGTTTACCGGTGGTGTAATCATCCAGGCGACCATTTTAGTCAGACCTGAATTATATCCGGTGGCCTGGATATAGGTATTTCCGCTGAACACCTTGGCCAGCCAGAGCCGGCCTCCTATCTGGGCCAGGTTCTGCCAGCCCTGCAGATAAACGGTGGCATCATTGGCAAATCCGGTGAAATTCTGGGAAAGAGTTTCGACCGGACTGCCCAGGGGTTGGGGAACATAACCACACCGATCCCCGGACAGCAGCACTTCGGAATAATCCCTGACCAGCAGCTGATAATCACTGTTGAAAACGGTAACAATCCCGGTAATGGTGCCTTTTCCGGCAGGGAGCAAAGCTCCGGCAAAGGAAGCATACCCGCTGGTTCTGACGATGATGGTTGCCCCGGAACAGTCGGTCAGTGTGCGGTTGGCAGCGGCAGGAGGATCGGCTATCGCATCAGCCCAGCTTTTCCCCGTTTCATTGTCATCGAACTGCACATTTTCCAACTTAACCAGTTTCCCAAGCCAGGCAGCAGATTTTACCTGTTTAATGGTGGCCAGGGCAGGTTGGGCAGAATTACCAATGGAAAGCTTTTTTACGCAATTGTCCATATTAAAGCCTGAAACCCGGAGGTTCCCACTGTCGTCGGTATAAGGATCACTCCCCAGCTGAATGAAGTTTCCGTAATCCCCCAGGTATAAACCATTGACATTCACCACGACCGAATCACCGATGTAAAGTCCGCTGGTAGCATCAAACAAAAGTCTCAACCCTGAAGTGTTGTCCTGGATGAAAGCTTCCTTATACAGATTGCCATCCTTCTTGTCACTGGCCGTAATGATTCCCTTTATGGTCCAGTCATTGTCAATTCTGACGGGTGTCCGGCTTTGCCAGGGTTTGGCCAGTTCTGCACTGTACAATGATTTTACTTTTTCGATGGTCACCGCTTCTCCGGTGATGAACTGAATTGCAGGAGGTGCTTCCTCGTTGTTGTCAACACAGGCAGGAACGCACAACCCTAACAGAACTGCAGTTACAATAGTATTTATATAGCCTTTCCTTATCATCTTACTCCTTTTAATCCTGTACATCCTGGTTAAAACCTTAAACTGAGATTGATAAAATAGTTAAAGCCGTTGTAGTAATAGACTTTAGGCTGGAACAGCTCCGGGCGCTCCGGGTCATAGCGGTACTGTTCAAATCCTCCGGTGATCATGGAGCGGTTGTTGAGTATATTGCTCATGTTGGCGCTGACGGCCAGGTAGTAATCGTTAATCTTCCATGATTTTCCGGCAAAAAGGTCAACCAGAAAACCCGGATCTGCTTTCTTCTGGGTTTCCCAGTAGGGATAATAGCCAGTCTCGTCCTTGGTGCGGGTTACCGGGTTGAAATCGAGGTAAATATCGTTGTACCAGCTGCCGGTCACTCCGATCCACCAAAACCGGGAGGAGTTGTATTCCAGTCCGGCTGCCAGTGCCGTTTGGGGTGTTCCGCTCTGGCGGAACCAGGTGACCCAGACCTCTTCGTTGCTGAGCACAGCGCTGTTGTTGTCCTGGGTGATGGTTATCGCCGGATTGCTTGCCCAAAGGTATTGCCCCACTGAGGCTACACCGTTGATAACCAGCTCCGGTGTAATATTGACTTCCACTCCGGCTTCCAACCCATAGTTTTCTTTATCGATTCCGGTCATTGCATAGTTCACCAGCGTTCGCCATTCATCGTGGTAAAAACTGGTCACTTCAGTCTGGTCGCTGAAACGGGTATAATAACCGGTCAGCCTGCCCTTTACATTGGGCGAACGCAACACATAGCCCAGGTCAGCCGACAGGATTTTCTCCTGTTGTAATCCGGGAGTCAACGTATTCCGGGTACGGGGAGAGAGGAATGAGTTCCGGATCAGCGGCGGATTGGTGGTATAAAGCAAATTGGCAGTCACCAGGTGGCGGCCCGAAAAGCGGTAATCACCACCAGCCTTCACGCCCCAGGTCAGATGGCCTGACTTCTCAGATTTGCCATAGGAGTTTTCCGGGAAAAGACCCTTTTTCATAAGCCCTTCCCGCCATTGTTGGGTAACCCGGCCATGGCCTCCCAGGTAAATACCATATTTGCTGCGGTTTAGCCGCGCGGTTCCCCAGAGGGTGGCTCCCCGTTGGAAAGTATAATAGTCATTCCCGAAAATGTCACCTTCTTTGACCGTCCGGTTGGGATGGTTCAGGTCATTCTGGTAGCCGTCGGCATTTCCCGGAAAATCCCTTTCTGCAAACTGGTCAATGTCGAGCCAGTAATCCCCACCGAGCAAGTCATCAATGACGTTAAAATTATGACCCCGGAAAATCTCTGCCATCACCCCGCCTGTCAGATTCAGGAAATCCTTAAAATCCTTGGATATCCTGGTGTTGAACTGAAACTGGGACAAATCATTGCGGCGATCCTCCACGATGTATTTGGAACGGTTGCCGGAGACTTTTTTTCCCTGGATACCCCCCTCATCATTTACAGTGAAAATATTCTTCCGGTTGGCAAAGTAAAAATGGTCCCAGTCGATCTGACTGACAGCCGGATTGTTCTGCCAGCTTTGGGCTATACGTTCCTGGTCAGTAACTTCTGAGTAATAGCTGGGCATCTTCCGGTAATAATCGGGCCTGGGATCCAGCACATCGTACCAGTTCAGGGCAGTATAGCCGCTTTTCCCGAACCAGTAACCGGCAGTGGTCTGAATATTCATGGTGGAGCTGGGTTTCCAGAAATGGGTCAGGGTAAGCAGTGGCTTGTTGTTGCTGCGCACCCGGCTGTTGCGAACTTCTCCATTTTGGTAGCCCCAGTAAGGATTGTAAAAATTATCGTTGGCCAGGTCATAGGTCTCCTGTGTGGAACCGCCAGCCACCCCACGCCGGTAAATGGCATTCAGCGCAGTGAAATTAAAGCTGTGGGCCGCATTCAGTTTCTTTTCCAAAGAAAGGAAAAAGGAATGGGCATCGTAAAAAGTACCCTTTTCATAACCGCGTTCGCTCCAACGCCGGGAATAGCTGGCGGTAAGCGCCCAGTTGTTTTCCATCAGCCCGGAGGAATAGGTCAGCATTGCCCGGTTACGGTAAGTCCGGTTCGACAGGGAAAAAACCCCCTTGATGCCGGAACGGTATTCCGAAGCCCGCGTATTGATCCGGGTGGCGCCCCCAACCGGTTCAAACAAAAAGCCGACCGGCTCAGGGCCCGGGCTCACCATGGCGTTGCGCATCACGTCGTTCAGCCCTCCCCAGTTGGAATAGTAGGGCACTCCGGATTCCACATCGTTCACCACGAACCCGTTGATGCTTACATTCTGGTAATTAGACTCATAGCCCCTGACCCTGAACATCACCGGCCCGAAGGTATAGGCAGCTGTGCTCAGAAAAACATCTGAGGAAGCACTTAGCAATCCCTGCACCGACTGGCTTTCAAAACCGTCCTCTGTATATGTCTCGTTCAGGTTCACAATCCCGAGATCGGTTTTAAAACCGGTGAGCGCTAAAAGCTGAATAATCCCCGCATCGGTTATTTCTCCCGGAACAACGGTTACGGGAAGAATCACCTGGGCGTAATCACCCTTGTCGAAGGTCAGCATTTGCTTCCCGGAGGCAGAAACCACTTCAAATCGGCCATCACCGTCAGAAGTGCCCAGTGTTTTTCCGGAGGCTTCTGAAATTATTACGCCGGAAAGAGGATTGCCTGAAGCTTTATCCCTGATCATTCCTTTGACCCTGCCTGTCTGGGCTTCAATGATGCCGGCATTCAGCAACATCAGTAAAATCAGGCAAATCAACCTGTTTTGTTTCATTTGAATGGTTGGAAAAAGAAACGCGAAAGATAGCTCTTTTCCGGGAATGGGGCAAATTTCACCCTTTCGGAATGGAAAAACCGCTAATTTTACGTCATTATATTAAACACCATGAGAGGATTTCTTTTTTTCGCCCTTTTACTGATTATTGCCGGAACTCTCCCGGCCCAGAAAAACGTTCAGGCCGGTCTTATCGCTTTTTACAACCTGGAAAACCTTTTCGACACCATAGATACGCCGGATGTGCTGGATGAAGAATTCACGCCGGGGGGACCTAATCGCTGGACCGGCGAGCGTTACAAGGAAAAAATCGGTAATATGGCCCTGGCCATTTCGCGCATTGGGGAAGAAGAAGGATGGAAGGGCGGACCAGCCATCCTGGGTGTTTCGGAAATTGAAAACCGGTCGGTGCTGGAAGACCTGGTCAGCCACCCTTTGCTGAAAGAATCAGGCTACCAGATTGTTCATTATGATTCTCCGGACCTTCGTGGCGTGGATGTGGCATTGTTGTACCGCCCGCAGTTTTTCCGTCTGACGGCGTCTGCCAGCCCGGAACTCCTGCTGAAAAACGACCAGGGAGAACGGATTTTCACCCGGGATCAGCTGGTGGTTTCAGGATTGTTTGACGGGGAACCCTTCCATTTCATTGTCGGTCACTGGCCTTCCCGCAGCGGCGGGGAGATGACTACCCGCCCGCGCCGGAATGCTGCTGCAGCTCTGGCCAGGCACCTGACCGATTCCCTGATGACCCTCGACCCGAAAGCAAAAGTAGTCATCATGGGCGACCTGAACGATGACCCTTCTGATGAAAGCCTCCGCCTTTACCTCCGGGCAGCGCCTGACCCAGGCAAACTTAAAGAAGGAGAATTGTACAACACCATGTATCCGCTATACCGCAAAGGTATCGGCTCCCTGAATTACCGCGACGGGTTGAACCTCTTTGATCAGATCATCGTTTCTCCGGCACTTCTAGGCAAAGATTATTCAGCATACAAACTGTTACATGCCCGTGTATTCAACCGGCCTTTCCTGATGCAGAAAGACGGCCAGTACAAAGGTTACCCCCTCCGGTCATTTGCCGGAACTGTTTGGCAGGGCGGATTCAGCGACCATTTCCCGGTATACATTATCATCGTACGGAATATCATGTAGGGGCCTCCGGCAGGACGCCCCTACATGTTGGTTAAAATCAATTCCACCGGCCGGTGATCTGACAAGGTGACCGAATAATCAGGGTAACAGGGGGCAGCTTTGATTACCAGGCAGGTATCAATGGACGGAACTGCCTCATTGGTCACCAGGATATGGTCAATATGACTTGGATAGGAAGGATAGGACCACCACAGCACACTCCCCCTGGCGACCTGCATATCGGCAAACTGGTACCGGGCGGGATCATTTACAAAATTCAGAAATGGGTTTTCTGCGTCCCGGTCTGAGGAAATTTCATCATTGAAATCTCCCAGCATTACCACCCGGTCATTCGCACGACTGTTGTCCAGGTACTGTTTCAGTTTAAGAGAAGCGCTCCTCCGGCTGTTCTCATTCTCCTCCCCTCCGCAGCATTTCAGGTGAAGATTGATCAGAAACACCTCTTTTCCGGAAAGCAGGTGTTTGATTTTAATTTCATACGGCGCCCGGGGAAAAGCCGTTCCTTCATTGCTGAAAAGCAGATTTTCTGAACCTTCCACAAAAGCTGCCTCTTTGGACTTGATCAGGTAAGCCAGGTTCCATTCATCGTTGTTCACCGGGTTGAACATTCCGATCCAACCGGGCAGCAATTTCACCAGGCGGTTAAAATCGGCTTCCGATTTTACTTCCTGTAAGGCTATCACGTCCGGATCCAGCGTTTTAACCAATGCTGCCAGGGCAGTGATGCTGGTATACCCCTCCTTTGGAAAGCCTCCCGCATTGAAGGTCACCAGCTCCAATTGTTCTGGCGTTCCCGGTGTAATACAGCCTGAAAAAAGATCAGTATCATCCGGTGAAGGAGGAACCGCCTCCTTCCGGCAGGAAACGAGCCACAGCAAACCAATAATGAAGCATAGTAAACCATTACGGGCTTCCCGGCATACTGTCCGTTGCCCGTTACCGGGGGTTA
>DAIDJX010000094.1 GCA_027451165.1 Prolixibacteraceae bacterium
CAAAAGATTTTAGACTAAATCCGAAATCGAATATCCGAAATTCGAAATTTAAAAGTCCTGATACCTGATACTTGCATTTTGTCTTGATACCTTTTACAAGCTATACCCTTCCCTGTACTGATAATGCAGTTTGGCAGTCGCGGCACCGTCGGCATCATCCACAAAGGTTTCCGTGGCAGGATCCCATTTGATGGTGCGTTTCAGGTCGCAGGCAATGTTGCCAAGTGTACAGACGGTGCAGGTGCGGTGACCCACTTCTACCGGAACGGCAGGATCTTTTCTTTCCCTGACTGCTTCGATAAAGTTGATCTGGTGCGGAATCTTGGTTTCATAAGGTGTATTATCAGCGCCTTCTTCTTTCTTGGGTATCCACTCCGGATTGGAAGCATCAAAGGCACCGCGGGTGACCATGATCCAGCCGGTTTCACCAATGAATTTAACACCTTTGGTCAGTTTTTCATCAAAAGGTTCAGAAGTCATAACCGTCCCGTTGGCATAGGTAAAGGTCATAAATTCAGTGCCATCGCCGACGGGTGAAATTTCCACAGGACCACTTTCATCCATTTTCAAGCCCCACTGCACAATGTCAAACATGTGGGCTCCCCAGTCGGTGGTAAATCCGCCGCCCATTTCCTTGTACCAGCGCCACGCGCCCCAGATGGTCTCATCCTGATCAGGATCAACGGTAATCAGCGGATCCAACTGGTTGTTGTAATGCACATTGCTGGTGAGTGGCCCGAGCCAGAGGTCCCAGTTCAGGTCGGCAGGCAGCGTTTCTTCCGGAAGATCATAGGGTTTCGGAGGTGCACCAACATAAGCATGTGCTTTGACGATTTTTCCAATGGCTCCATCCTGCACCAGTTTCACGGCATGCTGGAAGTTTGGATCGGAACGCTGCTGGCTGCCAACAGCAAGAATCTTGTTGTTATCACGAACAGCTTTCCTGAGTTCCTGGCCTTCCTTTATGGTGAAAGTGAGCGGTTTTTCCAGATAAACATCTTTACCTGCCTTCACCGCAGCAATAGCGATAATGGCATGGTAGAAATCGGGAACAGCCACCACAACTGCATCAATATCCTGCCGGGCAAGCAAATCCTGGTACTTTTCATAGGTATCAATTTTCACCGTCTCTCCCTTCTTCGCGTAAAAATCCGTCACCCTTTTGACAAAACGTTTGCATTTTACCCCGTAAACATCAGCTCCTGCCAATACCTTGACACCCGGTACCTGCAGAAATCCGCTCAGCAGAAACATGGACTGGCGGCCAAGACCGATGAATCCCAGCCGGATTTCTTTTGGACCGGCAGCAGCTGGTTTTTTAGGGGCACAGGATGAGGCGAGCCCCGGAATTACAGTCATACCGGCTAAACCGATGGCAGCCGTTCCCAGAAAACGACGCCTTGAAATCTCTTTTTTCATTTGGTTTTTCATGTTATTTATTTTTGGTAATAATGTATGAATCTCTCAATTCCAACCGGCCATTTGCAGGACTGGTTTTCAACTTTAAAAGAATGGTGAAAATAATTACTTTTTGACAAAGTTTCAATACTACTCTTTTATGAAAACATGTTGCAAAACATATCAATATTTTAAGATTAATCCTCCGTGTGCGTGCACGGAATTATAAAAAGCGCTATTTTTGACAAAAATTGCCTTCTTTCTTTCTTAAAGGATCACTTTTGAAGACCGATACTCAAATAAGGATCAAGGACATTGCCAACCGGTGCAATGTATCGCCGGGGACTGTGGATCGTGTGCTGCACAACCGGGGAGAAGTGGCTGCGGAAACCCGGGAGAAGATTTTACAGGTGATCGGTGAGTTGGGGTTCCAGCCCAATATTCTGGCCAGTACGCTCGCATTGAACCGTCCTTTCCTTTTTGCCACCTTGCTGCCTACCCCACCCTCCACCGATGGATACTGGAGCCGGCCACAACTGGGCATCCGGAAAAGAACCGAGGAACTCCACCATTACCGCCTTGAAATTGAGTCTTTTCTTTTCGACCCGTATGCTCCGCTTGATTTCGAAGATAAGGCCGGCCAGATGCTTAAAACCAATCCCGACGGAGTGATTCTGGCTCCCTACTTTGTGAAGGAATCCCTGCCACTTATGGCTGAGCTGAGGGAAAGGAAAATCCCTTTTGTTTGCATTGATTCGGAAATTCCGGAACAGGGACAACTGGCTTATGTGGGACAAAATTCCTTCCAGTGCGGTTATCTTTCAGCAAGGCTTCTTTCCATGCTGGTACCTGCCTCCGGAACCATGCTGGTTCTCCATTTTGCAAAGGAGATGGACAATCAGAATCACCTGATCCAGCGGGAGAAAGGTTTTTATCACTGGTTCAGGGAAAATAAACCGGAAAGACCGATCTGCACAAGAGAGATTTCCCTGACAGATCCGGAGGTTTCTCCTGAAGAACTTATTTCAGTATTTCGGGAAGTATCCCCGGCAGGCATTTTTGTTACGAATTCCAGGGTACATCTGGCTGCAGCTGCCCTGGAAAAAGCAGGATTTGACCACATCAGGCTCATCGGGCATGACCTTCTGAAAAATAATGCAGATTATCTTCGCAACGGCCAGGTAGATTTTCTGATTTGTCAGAAGCCGGAAGAACAGGGATACAATGCCCTGGATACCCTGTTCCGGCACGTGGTACAGAAAATGCCTGTAAAAAGCCATAATTACACCCCTATTGATATTATTGTCAAAGAAAACATCGACTTTTATAAAGAATTTAAATAGAACACTATGAAAGAACTATCGTTTAATGATCTGAAAGGAAAGGTTTGTGTCATTACCGGGGGCGCCGGGGTTTTAGGTACATCTATGGTGAGGGCTATGGCTTCGGTGGGTATGAGGATTGCCATTGCCGATATCAACAAGGAAGTTGCCGACAAAGTAGCTGCAGAGATCTCAGAGGAGACAGGCGCTGAAGTGATTGGTGTGGAAGCCAACGTGCTCGATAAAGAATCGCTCGAAAAAGCCAAAGCAGAAATCAATGAAAAACTGGGTCCGATTGAAGTTTTGGTGAACGGCGCCGGAGGAAACAGTCCCCAGGCTACCACAAAAGTAGAGCAGATGGAGGAAAAAGACCTTGATAACCTGGCAGATACCTTTTATGGTTTGCAAATGGAAGGTTTCGACAAAGTGTATTCCCTGAATTTCAAGGGTACCCTTCTTCCAACTATGGTATTTACACTTGATATGCTGCAAAACCGGAAGGGCGTGGTTTTGAACATCTCTTCCATGAACTCCTATAAACCGCTGACCAAAATTCCGGCCTATTCAGCAGCCAAGGCTTCTGTAAACAATTTTACCGAATGGCTGTCAGTACATCTGGCCAAAGTGGGAATTCGGGTTAACGCTATTGCTCCCGGCTTTTTCATTACCCATCAGAACCGTTTTCTTGTGCTGGATGAAAAAACCGGAGGTTTCAGCCCGAGAGGACAGAAAATCATCAACAGTACCCCCATGGGGAAATTTGGAGAACCCGACGACCTGTCAGGAGCTACCCTTTTCCTGTTGTCAGACGTTTCCTCCTTCATCACAGGGATTGTCATTCCCGTTGACGGAGGATATTCAGCCTATGGGGGAGTGTGACCGGTAACAAATATTTCGGATTTCGGATTTGAGATTTCGGATTTACCTGCGGTCACTCCTGCCTTTAAATCCGAAATCGTACATCCGAAATCCGAAATTCTATTAGATCCGAAATCTCAAATCCGAAATCCGAAATTCCAATAGATCCGAAATCGTACATCCGAAATCCGAAATTCATCAGTATTTATTTAAAGCACAAAATATTTTAAAACATGAGCATTAATTTAAAGCAAGAATGTAAATACTCCCTGTTAGTACCGACCAGCATGGGTGTAAGGATTACCCCGGTAAACGGACAGCCGGTGCACAGCAGTAATTTATTCGAAATGCAGGCCACAAGTGCGGAAACAAACGCAGCCAGCATATCTTCCTTCCTTGGTTTGCCGGTGAAGGTGCTGACTACATTCGTTAAAGACAGTCCGGTTGCCGCATTTATCAAAAGCAACCTGAGAAGCAGGAACATGGATTTTGAAGGCCCTGAAGTGCCACAGGGAGATCCCTGGGGATACCGGCACCAGTTCAACATTGCCGACAGTGGCTTCGGAACCCGCGGACCACGGGTGCAGAATGACCGTGCAGGGGAAGTGGGCCGCACCCTGAATGTGAAAGACTTCGACCTGGAACGCATTTTCAACCAGGAAGGCGTTCAGATCGTCCATCTTTCAGGTCTTATTGGCGCATTATCTCCGGAAACCAGTAATTTCTGCCTCGAACTTGCCCGTTATGCCAAAAAATATGGTACCCGCATCTCTTTTGACCTGAATTACCGGGCATCCTTCTGGAAAGGCAGAGAAAAGGAACTCCATGAAATCTTCGCCGAGATTGCTTCTGTTGCGGATATTCTGATCGGAAATGAAGAAGATTTCCAGCTTTGTCTGGGCATTGAAGGACCGGAAGCCGGAGGAAAAGGAATTGCGAGTGAAATTGATGGTTTCAAGGAAATGATTGCCCGCGTGAAAAAGGCTTTCCCCAATGCCACCGTTTTTGCCACCACCCTTCGCCAGGTGATCAGCGCCAATGAGCACCTCTGGGGCGCCATCATGCTGGAAGGAGAAAGCTGGCAGGTTATCGAGCCGCGCAGAATCGGCGTGCTTGACCGCATCGGCGGTGGTGACGGATTCGTCGGAGGTCTCCTTTACGGAATCCTGAAGGGCTGGGACCCGGAAAAATGGCCGCAATTCGGATGGGCTACCGGCGCATTGGCCACCACTTTCCTTACCGACTATGCCCAACCTGCCGACGAGGACATGGTCTGGAGCGTGTGGAAGGGGAATGCAAGGGTAAAAAGGTAGTCATTGGTCATTTGCTGCGCGTCATTGGTCATTGGCTGCGCGTCATTGGTCATTTGCTGCGCGTCATTGGTTTGAAATGCTGCCTTACTGATAATAATCTGTATATTGTGAAACATTTTGAATTATAAACATGATCTATTTCGAAAAAGGTTCCAAACAAGCCGACCTAACGGCAACCGATCTGAAGAAAGGTTTAACGGAGGCACTGAATAAACTTGGACTACGCAAAAAAGTGCTGGCCATTCCTCCGGATTATACCCGTCTTCCCAGCCGGGCCGGGGAACTGACGGAGATGGCCTGGGAATATTACGGTGACCGTCTGACCGATATCCTGCCGGCCCTCGGAACGCACAGTCCGATGACTGATCAACAGATCAGCCACATGTTCGGGCTTACGCCCCGTAAGCTTTTCAGGGACCATGACTGGCGGAACGATGTTGTTACGCTGGGAATGGTACCAGGCAGTTTTGTCAAAGAGGTCTCGGATGGCACCGTGGATTATGACTGGCCGGCACAGGTAAACAAACTGCTGGTGGAAGGCGGCTTTGACCTGATCCTGTCTCTTGGTCAGGTGGTGCCCCATGAAGTGGTGGGCATGGCCAACTACAATAAAAACATCTTTGTCGGTACCGGCGGAGCTGAGGGCATCAACAAAAGCCATTTCATCGGCGCTGCCTATGGAATGGAAAAAATGATGGGCCGGGCCGATACACCGGTCAGGAAAGTTTTTAATTATGCCTCAGAAAATTTTGCCGGGCATTTGCCCATCCTGTATGTCCAGACTGTTGTCGGACAGAATGACGAGGGGCGTTTGCAAACTTACGGCCTTTTTATTGGCGATGACTTTGAAGTCTTCAACAAGGCAGCCAGACTTTCCCTTGAGGTGAATTTTCAAATGGTGGAAAAACCACTGAAAAAGGTAGTAGTCTGGCTCGATCCGACAGAGTTTAAAAGTACCTGGCTGGGCAACAAAAGAATTTACCGTACCCGGATGGCCCTGGCGGATGGCGGGGAACTGATTGTTCTGGCCCCTGCCCTGAAGGAATTCGGGGAAGATAAGGAGATTGACCGGCTGATCCGGAAATATGGTTACCATGGTACGCCCTACACCCTGAAAATGACCGCTGAAAACGAAGAGCTAAGGAACAACCTGGGCGCTGCAGCCCACCTGATCCACGGCTCTTCGGAAGGAAGATTCAGCATTACCTATTGTCCGGGTAAAAATCCGGAAAACCTGACCAGGGAAGAAATTGAAAATGCAGGATTTCATTGGGCTGACTATGACAAAATGATCGCCAGCTATAACCCGGAAAGACTGAAAAACGGGTACAATACCTTGCCCAACGGTGAGGAGATTTTCTATATTTCCAACCCTGCACTGGGACTTTGGGCTTATCGGGACCGGTTTCAGTTTTAAAAAAGTAATCGGTATTCGGTATTCGGTATTCGGTCACTCAGAACCGATCACTGATTACCGATCACCGATCACCGATCACCGTCCCGATCTGACAAAGCAGATACGGGATCGCATACCCGCGTTCGCGCGGTAGCGAATTACTGATTACTGATTACTGAATAACAGATAATTATGGATAAAGTTCGTTGGGGAATTATAGGAGTCGGGAATGTCACCGAACTTAAGAGCGGTCCGGCCTTTAACAAAGCTGAAGGGTCGGAGCTGGTGGCCGTCATGCGCCGCGATGCTTCCAAAGCAGAGGATTATGCGCGCCGTCACGGGGTCAGAAAATGGTACGCAGATGCCGCAGCCCTGATCAATGATCCGGAGGTGAACGCCATCTATATCTCTACCCCACCCTCCTCGCATGCTATGTATGCGATTCAGGCGATGCGTGCGGGGAAACCGGTTTATGTGGAGAAGCCGATGGCCTTGAACCACCGGGAGTGCCTCGGGATGATCCGGGTCTCAGAAGAAACCGGAATGCCTCTTTTCGTGGCTTACTACCGGCGAACCCTTCCTGCCTTTCTGAAAGTAAAGGAGTTGGTGGATTCCGGAGAAATTGGTAAACCTTTGACCGTCAATGTTAAATTATACAAGCAGGCCAGGGAACGCAGCCTGAAACCGGAAGAGATGAGCTGGCATGTAAATCCGGAGATTTCCGGGGCAGGCCACTTTTATGACCTGGCTTCCCACCAGATGGATTATCTGGATTTTGTGTTTGGACCGGTCGAAGAGGTCTTAGGTATCGCTGTCAACCAGGCCGGGTTATACCCGGCTGAAGATACGGTGACCGCCACATTTCGTTTTCAAAGCGGGGTGACTGGTACAGGAAGCTGGTGTTTTGTGGTTGATCCGGCTACAGAAAAGGATGAAATCGAAATTATTGGAGACCAGGGGAAAATTACCTTTCCCTGTTTCCGTTTCGGGGAGGTGGTCCTCGAAAACCAAATGGGTGTTCATAAATTCAGGTTCATCAACCCGGAGAATATCCAGTTTAACCTGATTCAACAGGTGGTGAATAATTTACTGGGGAAAGCAGAATGTGTCAGCACCGGCATCTCTGCCGCCCGCACCAGCTGTGTACTGGAAGAAATGGTAAAGTCATATTATGGTTGAAAATGAAAATAATTATTGACGACAAAATTCCGTATATTAAAGGGGCACTGGATGGTGTTGCGGAGGTGGTTTACATGCCCGGGAGCAAGACGACTCCTGAGTTGGTAAAGGATGCAGATGCCCTGATTACCAGAACGCGGACCATCTGCAATGAACATTTGCTGGCCGGTTCCAGCGTGAAATTTATTGCTACCGCTACCATCGGCTATGACCATATTGATACCGAATTCTGCGACAAAGCGGGCATCGCCTGGACCAATGCACCCGGTTGCAATGCTAAAAGTGTGGAGCAATACATTGCTGCTGCCCTGTTTACCTGGGCTGGTCGAACCAGGAAAAAACTCAGTGAATTGACGATTGGCGTTGTCGGTGTAGGAAATGTGGGCTCCAAAGTGGCCCGGTTTTCCGAAATCATGGGCATGAAGGTGCTGTTGAACGACCCGCCCCGTGAAAGGTTGGAAGGAGGTAATCAGTTTGTGTCTCTGGAAGTGATCCGCAAACAGGCTGACATCATCACTTTCCATGTACCACTGAACCTGAGCGGAGAAGATGCAACTTTCCATCTGGTTGATCGTGATTTCCTCGCCGGACTGGGCAGAAAACCATTGCTGATCAATTCCTGTCGGGGAGAAGTAGCTGATTCATTGGCTGTTATTGATGCAATTAAAACAAATACTTTAAGTGGTTTTATTGCCGATTGCTGGGAAGATGAACCGGATATCAACCTCGAATTACTGGACTTATGTACGATTGCCACCCCGCACATCGCCGGATACTCGAGAGATGGGAAGGCCAACGGCACTTTGATGAGCGTCCAGGCAGTGAGCCGTTTCTTCGGTCTGGGTTTGGATAACTGGCAACCTTCCGGAGTGGAAATGCCTGAGAATACCCTGGTGGAACTGGATGGTTCAGGCCGGGATGAAGAAGCTGTGATCGCGGAAGCTGTTCTTGCAACCTACAACATCGAAGCCGACGACCGGGCCCTGCGGAATTCCCCTGCCCGCTTTGAAAAGCTGCGTGGTGACTATCCGGTGAGAAGAGAGTTCACCTCTTTCACCATTACACCGGTTAATGTTCCGGATTCAACTATTAACAAACTCAGGCAAATAGGATTCAATATAAAAAGTCATGATTCTTGATTTCGGATTTAATCAAATTTCGGATTTCGGATTTTCGATTTCGGATCTTTCTATATTTCGGATGTCGGATTTTCGATTTCGGATTTCATTCTTCAGTCCGATCACCGATTACCGATCACCGATCACCAGTCCTGATACCTGATACCTGATACCTGATACCTGATACGAAAAGAAGAACAAATTTATAATATCAAAATTAATAAGAATGAAGAAGTTAGCTGACATTGGATTAATCGGTTTGGCCGTGATGGGCGAAAACCTGGTGTTGAACATGGAAAGTCATGGGTTTACCGTGGCAGTTTTTAACCGTACTGTATCGAAGGTCGATGATTTTATGAAAGGCCGCGGAGCCGGGAAGAATTTCATCGGGGCACACAGTATTGAAGAATTTGTGGCTTCGCTGGAACGTCCCCGTAAGGTGATGATGCTGGTGAAAGCCGGGAAAGCGGTGGATGATTTTATCGAACTGCTCCTTCCGCATCTGGAACCGGGTGATATCATCATTGACGGAGGCAATTCCCATTTCCCCGACAGCATCCGCCGCACGAAGTATGTGGAAAGCAAGGGAATGCTCTTTATTGGCACCGGCGTTTCGGGTGGAGAAGAAGGAGCCTTGCGTGGTCCTTCCATCATGCCTGGTGGCTCCCCTGCTGCCTGGCCGCATGTAAAACCAATATTCCAGGCTATTTCCGCAAAGGTAGAAGATGGTTCACCATGCTGTGACTGGGTTGGTGAAGGCGGTGCCGGTCATTTTGTAAAAATGGTGCACAACGGAATTGAATATGGTGATATGCAGATCATCAACGAAGCCTACCACCTGATGAAGGATCTTCTGGGCATGTCAGCATTTGAGCAACATGAAGTATTTAAAAAATGGAACACGGAAGAACTAGACAGTTACCTGATTGAAATCACCCGTGATATTCTGGCCTTCAAAGATGAAGATGGCGGACCGCTGGTGGAAAAAATTCTGGATACGGCAGGTCAGAAGGGAACCGGCAAATGGACCGGTGTGGCAGCACTGGACCTCGGCATCCCGCTTACATTGATCGGAGAATCGGTTTTCGCCCGTTGCCTTTCCGCACAGAAAGATCTCCGGGTAATGGCATCAAAGCAGATTTCCGGAACCAAACCAAACTTCACCGGCGATAAAAAGCAATTCATTGATGACCTGAAAATGGCCCTTTATGGCGCCAAGATCATCTCTTATGCACAGGGATATAACCTGATGATGGAAGCTGCCAAAGAGTTTGGCTGGAACCTCAACTACGGTGGGATTGCGCTGATGTGGCGCGGAGGTTGCATCATCCGGTCGGTTTTCCTGGGCGACATCAAAAAAGCCTTCGACAACAATCCGGAACTTCCCAACCTGCTGCTCGATCCTTTCTTCAAAGAGAAAATCGAAGCTGCCCAGGATGGCTGGAGAAGGGTTTGTGCCACAGCCCTGTCGAACGGGATTCCAGTTCCGGCCCTTACCACCGCATTGTGTTATTTCGACGGTTTCAGGAGTGAAAAACTGCCTGCAAACCTGCTGCAGGCACAACGTGATTACTTCGGCGCCCACATGTATGAAAGGACAGACAAGCCACGCGGGGAATTCTTCCACACCAACTGGACGGGTCGCGGCGGTGATACTGCTTCCTCCACCTACGTGGTGTGAGTTTGTAAACTATTGTGCATAAACATTGATATTTCGATGCAAATTTATTCCGGCTTGCAGATGCAGGCCGGAATTGTTTTATATTTACAGGGCTATAATAAACCTATATGAAAAATAAAATCATTGCCTTACTGGTGTTAGGGATCGTCATTCTGACAGGATGCAGTTCAAAAAAAAGATCAGAAGAAATTAAAACATACAACTACCAGGAAAAATCTGTCGTTCTCAATGATAAAATAAAGACCAGACTGGGCGACTGGGTGGTTGAAGGGACAGTCTGTTATGGCCTGGTCGTATTGGTGAATGGTGAAGGGAAGGTTCAGAAGGGCGCTCCTGTGAAGTCGAAGGTAGTATCATTTTCTGCCGACAGCATCAAAATGAAATCCCTGGAAACTGTTAACCTTTCGCCGGTAAAAGGGTGCAAAAAAATGGGAATTTCCAGGGGAGAAAGCTGGTGGGAAACTGAAGGTGATCTCTTCAAAACCAAAGCTGAGGCTGTAGCTTTTCTGAAGGAAAAGGGTTGGCTGGAGAAGTAACCGGTGATCGGTAATTCGCTACCTCGCGAACGCGGGTATGCGATCCCGTATCTGCTTTGTCAGATCGGGACGGTAATCGGTAATCAGTCTGTAATCCACCGTGAAACCCCGTGCCGTACTCTGTGAAGCACTATGAAACTTATAAGGAATTAGAAACATAAATCCTGAACATATGCTGAACGAAAAGGATTACCGGCAACTCTGCCTTGAAGTACAACGGATTGCCAAAGGAACAGGCGAATTTATTCGCGGAGAAAGAAATAAAATAACAGCTTCGGATGTAGAAACCAAAAGCAGCGCGAGTTTTGTCACCTATGTGGATAAAACGGCAGAGACCCGCAT
>DAIDJX010000095.1 GCA_027451165.1 Prolixibacteraceae bacterium
TGAAGGAGTACGAGACCAAGATTTTAGGAGCGGAAGAGAAAATTCTGGAACTGGAAACACGGCTTTTCAATGAACTGGTGTATGCCCTTTCGGAATACATTGCTGCCATCCAGCTGAATGCCGGGTTGCTGGCCAGGATAGACTGCCTTCTCTCCTTCAGCGCCTGCGCCCGGGAGTACCACTATAACCGCCCCGAAATTAATGAATCAACGGTACTGGAAATCAAGGCCGGACGGCATCCGGTGATTGAACGGCAGCTACCGGTTGGTGAGCAGTATATTGCCAACGACCTTTACCTCGACCAGGAGGATCAGCAGATCATCATCCTGACTGGTCCCAACATGGCCGGAAAGTCAGCCCTGCTGAGGCAAACCGCACTGATCGTACTGATGGCGCAAATGGGGAGCTTCGTCCCGGCAGATGCAGCCAAAATCGGCCTGGTGGATAAGATTTTTACGAGGGTAGGGGCTTCAGACAACATTTCATTGGGAGAATCTACCTTTATGGTAGAGATGAATGAAGCGGCCAGCATCCTGAACAATGTTTCCCCGCGTAGCCTCATCCTGCTGGATGAGCTTGGCCGGGGCACCAGCACCTACGACGGCATCTCCATTGCCTGGTCGATTGTGGAATATTTGCATGAAAACCCGCGTGCCCGCGCAAAAACGCTGTTTGCCACCCATTACCATGAGCTGAATGAAATGGAAAGCTCCTTCCCCAGGATCCGGAATTTCAATGTTTCCATCAAAGAGCTGGGTAACAAGGTGGTTTTCCTGCGGAAACTGGCTAAAGGCGGAAGTAACCACAGCTTCGGGATCCATGTGGCAGCCATGGCGGGAATGCCCCGGAGTGTGGTGCAACGGGCCGAAGAAATCCTGAAACAGCTCGAGAGCAACCAGCGGCAGGAAAAACTGGCCAAACCCCTGGAAAACATCGGTACCAACAGGGAAGGCATTCAGCTCAGCTTCTTCCAGTTGGACGATCCCGTGCTGAAGCAGATCAGGGATGAAATAAAAAACCTGAACATCAATAATTTGACACCGCTGGAAGCGTTGAATAAGCTGAACGATATCAAGAAGCTGACCGGACTAAGATAAAATCAAATATGTCGGATTTCGGATTTGAGATTTCGGATTTACCTGCGGACTCTCCTATCTTCAAATCCGAAATTGTACATCCGAAATCCGAAATTAAAATAAATCCGAAATTGTAAATCCGAAATTGTAAATCCGAAATCCGAAATGAATAGAATGGAAACCTGGAAAATAGACAAAGCCCTGATCACTTCCGCCGGGCCTGACCAGCGGACACTGCCCCTGCAGACACTGATTGACAAAAACAGGAAAAAACGGACAGTCCTCGAAATTCAGATCGATGAGATCCTTTCTGCCGGCATTGACCGGGTTGGACTTGTCATTCATCCTGAAGATGAAGATCTTTTCCGCAAACATCTTCAGGTTTATGCCGGGAAAATGCAATTTATCCCGCAGAATGAACCTTTGGGTT
The DNA here is from genome assembly GCA_027451165.1 of Prolixibacteraceae bacterium. GTDB lineage: Bacteria > Bacteroidota > Bacteroidia > Bacteroidales > Prolixibacteraceae > UBA1413. Next base: position 1,507 of record DAIDJX010000095.1, read on the forward strand.
ATGGTCATGCTATTCTTTGTGCCACAGAATTTCTTGGTGGTGAGCCCTTCCTTCACCTGGTCGGCGACCATCTTTTTCTGAACCAGACAGGCGACAACGTCGCTTTGCGGGTCATCCATGCGGCGCAGGAACAACAATGCGCTGTGTCGGGCGTTCAGCAAACCAGGGAATCACTGATCGGCAATTTCGGGACCATCGGGGCGGAACGCTTCCAGGCTGCCTCAGACCTTTTCCGGATCACGAAGGTGGTAGAAAAACCGGTTCCATCTTTTGCAGAACACCACCTCCTGGTACCAGGGATGCGAACCGGACATTATCTTTGTTTTTTTGGCGTTCACGTATTTTCTCCGGCATTGCTGCCCATTCTGCAGAAACAATACCAGGAAGCACCCACTGCCCGGCTTGGGCTCAGTGACGCATTACATGAACTGGCGCGCACCACCAAATACCTGGCTTTGGAAAGCAACGACTGGCGTTTCGACATCGGCCAGGATTACGGTTTGCTAAAAGCACAGATCGCCCTTTCCCTGACTGGTCCCGACCGTGACTTTTTGTTGACGGAATTGCTGCAGTTCTTTTTGGAAAGGGAAAAACGGAACAACGACTGATCCATGGGCATACTGGTAAACATTATCACCTCCGGAAAGCCGGAAGTCCGGGATCAGGCCATTGAAAACATCTGCGCCGGAATGACAGCCGCAGAACTTCTTGGAGAATGCGGTGAACTGGAATTGTTCAGAAAAAACAACCGGAACCTTTACCACAAGGTCAGAGCGTTATTTTTCCTGTACGTAATACACAGGTATTATTTACTTTTCCTGCCGGAAACGGGCTCCGGGGCCTTAGTCCCCTTTTCAGTCTGGGAACATATCCTGAATCGCCGTTTTGAGGAAGCCATCGCCTGTTTGCTGGAGATTCAGCAGTTAAAAGGTCTTAACCAGGGCGTTTCGAGCGCTTTGGCTGATGCTTACCGGAAGTTGGGGTTTCAAACCCTGACTGAGCAAGTCCAGCAAAGTGTCCGCAGTACCACCGGCAACAATTGGATGTTCAGGGTAGGCCATCCATTGGACCACCCTCTTGTCTTCCGGAAGGAAATGGTCACCAAAGATGAAATTGCCGGCACCTACCCGGTAATCCGGGAAGCTACCCCCGTCAGAATGGACCTGTCACACAGTTGCTGGAGCGATATTTTCTTCCTCGGAATGGATTTCCCGGAAGGTGCCAGGGTGCTGAATATTTCCGTAGACCTGTGCATTTCCGGAGAAGAAGAAACGCCCGTTCCCCCTGTGGAAGCTTGCCTGCGGGTGATCGATGAACCGGTGATCCGCCTCGTGAGCACTGATCTGGAAAGTATGGTCACCATCACCAATATCGCTTCCCTGTTCAATTTTGCAGAGGATTACCTCGGATTGCTCAAAGCAGCGGTGATAGCTTCCGGACTTGTACCTCCCGGTATGGAAGGACTGAACATGCCGGTTTCGTTGGTGCTGGATCGACTGGTGGGACCCGGACTGGGTTTTGAACTGGTGAGCCAGGTCAATAACATTCCCAAAGGATCCCGACTGGCCGTTTCAACGACCTTGCTGGCTTCCCTGATTACCGCCTGTATGCGGGCTTCCCGGCAAACGCGGCATATTAGCGGTGGACTAATAGAAGAAGAACGCCGGCTGGTGGCCTCCAGGGCCATCCTGGGTGAATGGCTGGGTGGTTCCGGAGGGGGTTGGCAGGATTCAGGAGGTGTATGGCCGGGGATCAAAATCATCAGCGGTGAGAAAGCCCATCCGGGAGACCCTGAATTTGGGATCAGCATTGGCAGATTGCTACCTACGCATAAAATTCTTCATTTTGAGGATGTTTCCGGAGAGACCCGGGAAAATCTGCAGAATTCACTGGTGGTGGTACATGGCGGAATGGCCCAGAATGTAGGGCCTATCCTGGAAATGGTAACGGAAAAGTACCTGCTTCGTTCAGAAAAGGAGTGGAAAGCCCGACGTACAGCTATGGCAATTTTCGATGAACTGGCCGGTCTGCTGAAAGAGGGAGATATCCGCAAACTGGGCGAACTGACCCAACGCAATTTTGATGGTCCCGTCAGTACTATCATACCTGCGGTGACCAATGCCTATACGGAAAGCCTGATTGCTTCATCGAAGGAGAAGTTTGGTAGCGCTTTCTGGGGCTTCTGGATGATGGGCGGTATGTCGGGCGGTGGCATGGGGTTCATCTTTGATCCTAAAGTAAAAAATGAGGCTAAAGAATGGCTTTTGCATACAATGCTCCGGGAAAAGAAACGCCTGGAAAAAGCCCTTCCCTTTGCCATGGATCCGGTGGTGTATGATTTCCGGATCAACGAAAAGGGCACCACGGGTACCCTTATGAAAGGGGAAGAAGCCCTGATGCCCTTGAAATATTATACCTTGGTAGCTCCGCTTCTGTTGAAAAAAGAAATGACCCAACTGTCGCCTGGAAGCAGAAAGGAGTTGGAATTGCTGGGAAAAGTGAGCAGAACCCGCGGAATGTATAAACAACTGATGTCGGAATTGTTCGTCAGGATGGTTCCGCAACAGTTTCAGAAAAATGAGCGGCTGCTTACCCTTTCCGAATTGCTGGATGCCACAGGATTCAGCAAAACCATGCATGAGGAAATCAAGGCAGAATTGAAGGCAGGCAGGATAGGCCTGGCCAGGAACAGACTGCCTGTCAGTGTAAAAATTACAGACCCTCAATCAGAAGAGGTTATCAGGGCTGTTTCCTCAAGACCTGAAGTTGAAAAGAGAGCAGGGGAGGAAGCACTCCGTAAAAGGGAACTGGCCATTGTTACCCTGGCAGGTGGGGTGGGCAGCCGTTGGAGCCAGGGTGCCGGAATTGTTAAAGCCCTGCATCCTTTTTATCGTTTTTCGGGCACACACAGGAATTTCCTCGATGTACACCTGGCAAAGAACCGGAAGATCAGCCGGGAATATGGCGAACCCGTTCAGCATGTGTTTACAACCAGCTACCTGACTCATTCCGCTATGGCGCAATACCTGGCATCCACAGGTTCCGGGGAAAAGGACGGGTTGTTCCTTTCTCCCGGAAGATTTGTGGGCTTGCGGCTTCACCCGATGGAGCGGGATCTCCGTTTCTACTGGAATGAAATGTCGCACCAGGTGCTCGACCAGCAGAAGCAAAAAATGGCGGAAAACCTCCAGAACACGCTCATCAACTGGACCCGTCAGATGGGGGAAGGGGATGATTATACCGACAATGAACCGGAACAGTGTATCCACCCTGTGGGCCACTGGTTCGAAATTCCCAATCTGCTCCTGAACGGCACCCTACAGCGGATGTTGAGGCAGAATCCCAACCTCCGCTACCTGATGGTACACAATGTAGATACGCTGGGAGCCACTGCCGATCCGGCCATGCTGGGTTTACATTTGGCCAGCGGTCACCACATGACCGTGGAGGTGATCTCCCGGTGGATGGATGACCGCGGCGGCGGACTAGCCCGGGTGAACGGTCTGCTGCGGCTGGTCGAGGGCCTGGCACTCCCGGATGAAGAAGCTGAATTTAACCTGAGCTATTACAATACCAATACCTTCTGGATCACTGTTGATGAGCTGCTCCGGGTGTTCGGGCTTAGCCGGAATGACCTCGATAACCCGTCTCTGGTGACAGCGGGAATTCTGGAAATGAGCCGCAGTATGCCCAGCTATATTACCATCAAGGAAGTGAAAAAACGCTGGGGGAAAGGCCAGGAAGACATTTTCCCGGTTACCCAGTTCGAGAAATTGTGGGGAGATATGACAGCTTTGCCCGATTTCCGTACCGGCTATGCAGAAGTTCCCCGGCGACGTGGACAACAGCTTAAAGAAATTGCGCAGCTCGACGGCTGGATAAAAGACGGATCGGCGGAATATGTAAATGGCCTTTGTTCGTGGGAATGACCAGACATTCAGGATGAGTATTTCTGAGATGATCGAAAATCAATTAACACCATAACAGTCATGAATACCGGTAAGATCACGCGCAGGCAAATGCTGGCCACAGCTGCTGCCGGAACCATCGGAACCCTTGCCGGGCCAAAACGTACTAAAGTCATTGAATAAAGGTTATTTACCCTTCCAGGATTCTTTCGTCCTCCTTAAAGCTTCGGTATAACAGACCAGGGGGTACATTATTTCATCATACCAAAGGAGGGCAAAGTACAGTCCGATGGGAGATGCGTGCAGGGATTTCTGATTACCAAGCCATTGTAACCCTTTTTTACACGCCTCCTGATGGTTCAGCGTGAGGGCAGCAACTGCCAGAGCTGTTTCTTCAATGGTTCCCGGAACACCCTTCTTCCCCCCCCAGCTTCCGTCCGGGTTTTGCATACTGATCAGGTAGTGCTCAGCCTTTTTCACCATGGAAAGCAGGCGGTCCGGGAAATAATTTTGAAGTACGTTTGATTTCAGACCGTCAAGGAGATAAGTGCAAACCCTTGCCGTACCGTATACCGGGTTGGTCTGGTCGTCGGTCAGCTGATTGCCGAACCACAAAGGGATCCACGATCCATCGGCATGTTGGTGTGTTTCAAGGTACCGGATCGCTTTGCTGATGCTCTTACCCATTTTAATTTTTGTGCCCTGGTCAATTTTGCTTCCCAACCGGCTATGGGTTTTGGAGAGGGCCAACAGGGCATGGCCGGTCAGGTCGGCGCAGCTCTTGTCGAAGGGAAGCCGCCCCCAGCCTTTGCAGAAAGTAGGGAATCCCCCGTCAGAATTCTGCAAACCAGTCAGCCAACGGCATCCGTTGATAAGGGCTTCTTCTTCCCGCTTTGTCCCGGTATATAATTCCAGCAGGGCAAGCAGGGCGCCCGGCGTGTCGTCGGCATCGGGCACCGAGCCTGAATAACTGGTCCATCCCCAGCCTCCCGGTTTTGCCCCGTTGAAAGGATGGATATCCTGGTACTGAAGACTGAGCAAATGTTCCCTGAGCCTGCTTTTCTGGTCCTTGGCCAGGGGGTTATCCGGATCGTTTGCCAAGGCTTTCACAGACAGGGTAGTAACCCAGGTGGAAAGGTCGGTGTCAATTGGCCAGCTTCCATCTTCCCGCTGTTGCCGGCGTAAGAATTCTGTTCCTTTTCTCACCGTAAGGTTAGCGGGTTTACCGGAAGCCACCAGACACATCGCAACAAAACCCGTCAGCGGAATCGCTTCCAGAAATCCCCCGCTTTCCGGTACCAGGCTGTTCAGCTTCCGGATGGCTGGATCAATGAACAGGTTCCTGACTGACAGGAAACTGAACTTTCCTTTTTTCTTTCTTGTATACAGATAAATACCGACCCCGATCAGTGCAGGCAGCGCATAGCTCACCATCCTCAGGTTCAGGAACCGGAAGAAGGAGGTTGGTAAGAGCGTCAGTTCAAACGGGAGCCCCGGAATCTTCCTAAGGGAAGAGGATGAAATGACCCCGCTAAGGTGAAGCATGGAGAGGATAGGTACTGAAAAAGTCAGGTCTTTTCCATAAAAATTGAGTACCGACCGGGTAATTGTCAGGGGATCGGAAGTAATGCCCCTGGCGTTAAGCCAGGCTTCCATTTGTTTCAGCGTGGTGGTGCCGTTACCGTTCACCTGGCAGCAGGTGATGGCGGCGTAGCAGAGCAAGGTCGTACTGACGTTGCCCGTCGATTCCGGGGTGTCGCCAAAACTTCCGTCCTCATTGATGTTCTTCAGCAACCAGTCATAACCAGATGTAATCTGCGGAAAGTCATCCCGCTGGTTCACTGTTTTCAGGGCCACGATGGCTACGGCAGTGGCCAGGGCGCTGCCCGACAAACGGCCTGTCCAGTATCCTTCCGGGTTCATTTCAGCGATCAGCAGACTGGCCAACCGCTTGAATTCCTGATCTGTAGTTGCTTTGTCCATCCTTTTTAAGTAAGTGATCCAAGTGCCAGTAATCCGTAGAAAGTATATTCAATATCCGTATCCGGATCAAGTGCATTGGCTGCAAATCCGCCTTCACCGTAAAGCGAATCAATATAACTCAGACAGTCAGGCCTGATCAGCCGTAAGTCATGGTCCACAAAGCGGCTGGCATACAAAACCACTGCCGTGGATAAAAGATCTGCAACAGGTGCAGTCATCAGCGCCTTAAAACCGCCGTTTCCATCATAATACCCCTGTATCTTTTGTTTAAGTTCATCCGTATCCCGGTTAAACATGTGCTGCAGTACGATCAACGCAGCAATTACCGGAGAGGGCTTTGCTTCGTTACCGGCTACCTTTTGCAGATGATGTTTAATCCTGAGGATTCCCCGATAGTCTCCGGAATAATAACAAGCCAGGAGGGTCACAAAAGCATCGTAAGCCGGTTGCCTGGAAGGTTGCTGCGACATACTTTCCCGGAGCTTCAGGCGCAGATTTTTGCGAAGCTTTTCCTCCATGTTCAGTTTCGATGCGAGGATGGAGGCGCAATAGCGATGAATGCCTTCGGGCTCCTTGTTGCTGATTTCGTTCTCTACATATTGCCGGGTGTGTAAGTTGATTTCACGCAATTCCAGCGCCTCAGCAACAAAGGTTCCGAATAGCGTATAATAGAGATCAGGTTGACCGGCGCGGTCGGTAAAACCGCCTGAGGAGTGAACCTTTCCGGCAACATAACTTTTCAGCTCTTCCAAGGTTTCTGTATCGAGGAGAGTAAGAGCGCGTTTCAGCATTACTTCCGGGCTATGCCCGCTGAAAAGCGCAATCTTCCGGTAAAAAACAAGCTTAAAGGTATTTGCTGAAAGCTTTTCCAACCAGCTCATGAAGGGCGATTTTTAACGGGATGTTCCGGAGTTGGGAAAGACAGGGATCCAGGCGGTTCAGGTATTCCGATAACAGATCACCGGCCATCTGTTCTATCTGGTATTTCCGGATCAGTCCCAAAATCGGGTCTAATTCGTTCTGAATAACTGCTTTGCGGATGAGGTCTGTTTCATCTCCCTCAGCTTTTTCTGCCAGAAGTGAAACGGCAACAGAAGGGTTTCTCCACGAGGAAGCTTCTTCCGGGTCGGTGATGTCTTCCAAATCATCCATCAGCTGGTAGGCCGTCCCCATCAGGTGACTGAATTCTTCGAGGATCTGCAGGGAAGATTCGTCAGCTCCGCCAGCCACTGCACCGGCCAATAACGAAACCTTAAATGCCTCGGCAGTTTTATTTTTGAAAATCTGAAGGATTTCCTCCAGGGGAAGAAAAGCGTTGTCCCTTCTGGCCAGCAGCTCTGCCCCCTGTCCTGAGGCCATCACGTGCTGTCCGGCAGCGAAGATCCCCAGACATTTTGTGATTATCCCGGGATCAACCGGGCATCCGGAAATCAGCCGGTATCCTTCGCCGATCAGGAGGTCGCCGGTGTTAATTGCCACCGGGATACCGTAGCGGTGGTGAATGGTTTCTTTGCCATACCGCAGGGTGTCGTCATCTTCAATGTCATCATGTACCAGGGAGGCTTTGTGAAAGCACTCTACCGACAGCGCAAGATGGCTCAGAACGTTGGGGTCGGGAGAGCTGCAAAAGGCCTGGTAGGCTAAAAGGGTAAGCATCGGCCTGATCCTTTTTCCACCGGCCAGCATAATCTCCCTGACCATCTCATCGGTTTTGCTGCTACCGAGCCCAAGCATTTTATCAATGTTTTCAGCAGAAAAAAGGGATGCGGTCTGTTCCCGGAGCTCATTCAGGTTAATCATCCGGTGACTGCTGAATTGATCCAGGTACCTGACTTCTTCCATGATCCAATCCCGGTCGGCTTTGGTGTCGGTGCAGCCGTTGGATATAAGCGGCACACCGATGGCCGGGACTGAATATTTATTGACAGATGCAAAAATCTTTCTTAGTACCTCCATGCAACCGACACCAATGATAGCGTCGACCTGGCCGCTTTCGACCAACCGGGAGGCAATGGTGGTCCCTTCGGCAACAATGGTGATATAACCGAGCTTTTCGGCTTCCCGGATTAACCCGGAGATGTGGCAATTCCCACATTCTTTGCAGAGTAATCCGAGTTCATCTTCATCGGCCCGGCACAATTTGCTGTTTTTGAGGCACTGCGGGAGCAACAGCATCCGCCGCTGAAAGGGAACGGAACCAACCACGGACCTCCAGATGGCATTTCCGGCACAAATCATCACAAATGCCTTGTATTGATGATCCCAACCATGCTGGGCGATGAGCAGATCTGCGAATCCTGCCAGCTGGTCATACGATACCGGCGGACTTTCCCCCCGCTCAGCCATCCAGCTGACGCTCTTTTTGCGGATGGTCACCCTCAGGTCTTCTTCCGGAGGTACCAGCAACGGTAATTTGTTATCCGTATAGATTTCTTTCATAGAAGTCAACCATAAGCCCCCATCCCGAAGAAGGCAGTTTTTTTGGCTATCCTGTAGATCAGGCTTCGCTCCGGTATAACCGGGCAGGAACCATGACTGGCCACCACCGGAGAAGAGGCCAATTGATCAAAATAATCCGGTCTTCCCGATGAATTGATGGCTTCATGTCTCCTTGCAAAACGCTCAAGCCAGGCCGGGTCTTCCATCAACACACAACCCTTTGTTTTTCCCTGAATTTTTTTCCTGAAATCCCTGATCAATACTGAATTTTCATAGACGGATGCCAATTCTCCGTCGGCTGCGTTTTCCCTCGCCATCTGGACTACCGGGCAGGGCTCAATAAATCCTGAAGGTGCGATGTGATGGCTGAGCCCGTCGGCAGCCGGACAGAAGGGTTCCCCGTTGGCGCGCCAGTAGGAATCGATCAACACCATGGGCAGGCGCGTTCTGCCTTCCACCAGAAATTTACGGAGTCTCAGAATATCGTCAGCCGAAAGGGCAAGCTCGTAGTTCGGTTTGCTCCCGGCCGGACGGTAGATGTAGTACCAGACATACAAAACCCCAAGATCATGAAGCATTTTAACAAACTCATCAGAGAGTGCCATTTCAATGTTGGAATTGCAGACACTGATGGCCACCCCGGTGATCAATCCCGCAGCAACTGATGTCCGGATGGCTTCCAGCGTGCGGTTGAAAACTTTTTGCCCACCGCGACGGATGTCAGCCACCGTCTCATCGCCTTCAAAACTGATCAGGGGGGTTACGTTACCGGCATCTCTCAATTTTTCCGCAGTCACTTTGGTCAGGAGTGTTCCGTTGGTGAACAGCTGGAAATAAGCATCGGGATGTTTCTCAAAAATTTCATGTAATTGTTTGTGCATCAGAGGCTCACCACCAAGTATCCCGAAAAAATAGGATCCCTGTTTCTTCCCGGAGTCAATAACTGCATTAATCTTTTCCGGAGACATGTTGATCCCTGGATGGGCAACCTCCACCCAACAGCCCTGGCAACTGAGGTTGCAGTCGTTGGTAATGGAAATAAACTGGAATGCCGGAAATGCTTTTCCCTTTCTGCTTCTTCTCCTGAATTTCATGAAGCCTGAAATGCCCTTCACCCCCATGTTCAGGATGAATTTTCTCCGGCACCGGCTGTCGGTATGTATGAAATTTCTCAATATGGACATAGGTTCCCTCTATTTCAATTTACTTTCCTGAAGCGCACTGTTCCTTTCGTTCAATGCCCTTTTCATCTCTTC
>DAIDJX010000096.1 GCA_027451165.1 Prolixibacteraceae bacterium
CCCTTTTGAATATCGATCTGTACGATAACGGAGTGTTTCCAGGGTTTCGCCCACCCGGAAAGGTTTCAGCGTTTCAATTTCAGCGATCCCTGTTGATCCATCCTCTGTCCTGGGATCCAAAAGTTCAGGGAAATCCGGAAGCACTTCATTAAAGTTGGGAAATTGATTTACACCCAGAAGGTTTTCCCTGCGTGAGGTGATATTTTGAATACGTTTGGCAGCTGTGCTTTTAATGGTTTGTTGCACAAAGCCTTCCTTAATGGCTGAGAGGAATCCACCCTTGTCATCCACTTCCAGAAACAGTTTCCAGGCCTGTTCTGCAATAGCCTCTGTCAGGTTCTCCAGGTACCAGGACCCTCCTGCTGCATCAGTAGTTTTGTCAATGTAGGACTCTTCCTTCAGCAGTATCTGCTGATTCCGGGCTATGCGTTCAGAGAATTCTCCGGAAGGACGGAAAGCATGATCAAAAGGCAGGACAGTCACCGAGTGAGCGCCCCCGAGGGCTGCCGACATGGCTTCTGTCTGGGTGCGTAAAAGATTTACATACGGATCATATACCGTAAGATTGAAAGTTCCGGTTTCAGCATGGACAATCATTCTGGCTGAATCGTCGCTGGCCGGATTAAATGATTTAACAATCCTTGACCAGAGCAATCTGCCCGCTCTCAGTCCGGCAATTTCAAAGAAATAATTGTTCCCGATACTCAGGTTGAAAACCATCCTTTGGGCCACTTCATCGGGAGACAAACCCAGGTCAGTGAGTTGAGACAGGTACTCAGCTCCCAGGGCTAATGAAAAGGCCAGTTCCTGAACCACGGTAGCTCCGCTGTTCCCAAAAGTTTTTCCGTTTACGGCAAGGGTTCTCACGCCGGGTAATGAAGCTGCCGTCACGATGTTATCCCTGAGGCGATGAAAGTGCTTATGTTCACAGCAAACAGCTGATTTTCCTGCAAGCAGCAGGGAAGTCAGCGGATCATATGCAACTGATCCCTTAATTTGTTGCAGATTCCAGGGACCAGCTGCTGTCAGGGCAACAAAAGCCTTCAGCAGGTCACTATCCGGACAGTCACAGACCAGGTTAATTTCAGCAGCTTCCAGACAGATATCCTTCAACAGGACGCTGAGTTCGCCGGATGTAAGTTTTATACAGTTTTTAAAATAAAAACCGAGCGCATTCACTCCTTTTCCGAGAACATCCAAAGCTTTTTGGTTGGCTTCACCCATGTCGGAGACAACGATATCCTGCCTGATGAGCCAGTTATTTTCCGGGAAATTGCCACGCACAAAGGGAAAAGTACCGGGATCAGCAAGCAGGTACTCCTTTCCTTCGAGGTTTTCTGCCCGGTAATAAGGTAGAACGGAAATTCCGTCGAGCGTTTGCCAGACCAACGCCTTGTTGTAATCTTTCCCCTTCAGGTCTTTGATGATTTGCTCTTCCCACCGGGAGGTTGATATCTCCGGAAATTCAGGAAAGAGTATTTCACTTATTTCTGCCATTGGATAAATTTTGAAATTCCGTTGCAAAAATAGGATTTTCAGTTACTAATCTTACCTGTCAGAAAAAATTGGCGCCTGGCCTGCATTGAACCGCTAATTCGCAAAGATATTACTTCACTGGTTCATAGCTCTTCTGCTATAAATCCGAAATCCAAAAATCCACAATCCGAAATCGATTCACGCACCCAGGTCCCATCTCCTGAAATAGAGTGCCTGGCGCACGACGGGCAGGGTTTTGAATTCGATGCCGGCCATTTGTTCAGGGCTCAGCGGGGTAAATTCTGAGGCAATTTTCACATTTTCTTCGAGTTGGGCAATGGAATCGACCCCGATGATGGTGGTACTCACCGGGAGACTCATGTTGTAGGTAAGCGCCTGGCGAATGTCAATGGTACCCGGTTTTGTAGTTCTAAGGCGGGCATCGGTTTGTTGTTCGGGGGGCGGAGGTGTCCAGGTGGAAAGTATTCTGCTGCGGGTGGTGACTTTCATACCGATGATTGCCATTCCCAGTTTCAGGGCTTCCGGCAGGAGGTAATTTTTGAAGCTGAGATAATGAACGTCGGCGGCATTCAGCGCCATCAGAATGGAATCAAAGGGATAACGTTGAATGGCCCTGAGCAGTACCAGGGGTTCAAAGTGACCTGTAATTCCGACATTTTTGACGATGCCTTCCGATTTGGCTTTTTCAAGGGCTTTTATGGCCCCGTTGTCACTGAAAATCTGTTCTACCTGCTCCTGGGTCTGGACATTGTGCAACTGCCACAGGTTCAAATGATCGGTTTGAAGGTTTTTCAGGCTTTCTTCCAACAGTTTCATGGATCCGTCGTAGGTACGGTCGTGCGTTTTGGTGGAAAGCCAAACTTCATTCCGTCTGGTTTTCATCACTCTGCCGATGTTGAGTTGACTAACGCCCCGCCCATAGGAAGCAGCGGTATCAATATAATTAATGCCCAGGTCAATGGCACGGTGGATGATTTTTTCCGACTCCTCTTCCCTGCCGGCAATTTCGAGGGTAGCCTGACCACCCAGGCTGAGTATCCCTGTTTTATAGCCGGTTTTCCCAAAAGCGCGGGTAGGCATGGCCTGGAAAGTCCGGGCATTGAAAGGTAAATTTCCCTTATTATCTGGAACCTTTGTATCGGTATTGGTTACTGCTGCTGCCTGCCCTGTCACCGTAGCAGCAGCAGCGGTCATCCCAGTGGCAATGAAATTCCTTCTGTCCATATCATTTTACTTTTAATGTATAAACAAACGACTGATTAAAGAGTTGAAAGTAAGCAAAATTTTCAGGATTCCGGTAAAAAGAAACCATCTTTGGGCAGACAGGAATGAAATATTTTTCCGGGTAACTTGGCACGTTATCATATTTTCCTATTTTTGCACCGCATTAATGGCCTCATAGTTCAACGGATAGAACGGCGGTTTCCTAAACCGTAAATCCAGGTTCGATTCCCGGTGGGGCTACTTTTTTTTTATTGAGTGTAGTAGAATCTTACCTATGTGGATTAAGGTTTCCAGTTTTATTCTCCGGAAAAAATACTTCATACTGGCTTTGCTGGCAGCCCTCACTTTATTTTTTGCCTGGCATGCCCGCCGTGTGGAAATGTCTTACGAATATACTTCCCTTCTCCCAAAAGAAGACCAGGCGTTCCAGGATTACAGGAATTTCGTGAAGATTTTCGGGGAGGAAGGAAACCTGATCATCATCGGAATGCAGGACTCAGGCTTTTTCCAACTGGATAAATTCGAAAGATGGAGAAAACTTTGCACTGACCTGAGTTCGGTTGAAGGCGTAGAAAATCTCCTCTCCGTCACCAATTCCTACCAGTTGCTCCGGGATACAGTCCAGAAAAAATTCGCCATTCAACCCGTTTTCCCGGATAAACTCAGCAGCCAGTCGGAACTGGATTCTCTTGCCGATGTTTTTAGAAGTATGCCCTTTTACAAGGGTGTCCTTTACAATGATTCAACTCAGGTTTACGGATTGGTGATCACGGTAAACAAGGACAAAATGCACACCCGCGAGCGGGAATCGATGATCAAATCAATCAACCGTATTGCCAACCAATATGAGAGAGAGAATAAGGTAAAACTACATTATTCCGGCTTACCCTATATCCGGGTAATGACCTCCTTTAAAATCAAAAAAGAAATTTTCCTGTTCAGTTTTCTGGCAGTTGTTATTTGTGTGATTTTTCTTTATGTCTTTTTCAGATCGGTAAAAGCAGTGATCATTCCCATTTCCATCGTGCTGATCCAGGTTGTCTGGGCGATGGGGATGATGGCCCTTTTTAACTTCAAAATCACCGTTCTCACCGGGATGATGCCGGCAATCATTATCATCATCGGGATTGAGAACAGCATTTACATGCTGAATAAATATAATTTTGAATTTTCCCAGTACGGAAATAAAATAAAAGCCCTCCAGCGGGTCATTATCAGGATCGGCACAGCTACATTCATGACCAATCTGACCGCAGCAGCAGGATTTGGCACTTCCATCATGACCAAAAGCGACATGTTGATTGAATTCGGTATTATTACTTCGGTCAACATCATTTGCCTTTTCATGCTGACCCTGGTGCTGATCCCCGTCATCTATTCGTTTGTGGATCCCCCCAAGCCCCGGCACCTGAAGTATCTGGAAGGCAGATCCATGACCCGTATCATCGACAGGCTGATTCTGATCACGAAACGCAACAGAACTGTTGTATATCTGACCGCCATCGTTTTTGTCGTTCTTGGATTTGTGGGAGCGTCTTTTATTAAAACCTCCGGATACATGGTTGATGACCTTCCCAAAAAGGATCCCATTTACCAGGACCTCAAATTCTTTGAACACCATTTTCAAGGGATCATGCCTCTGGAAATCATGGTAGATACCAAAAAGCCCAACGGGGTTATTCAGATCTCAACTTTTCAGAAGATGGACCAACTGGAGCAAAAACTGTCTGAATATCCGGAACTTTCCCCTCCCTTGTCTCTGCTTAACCTGCTGAAATTTGCCCGGCAGGCGTATTACAACGGCGATCCGGCATTCTATGGTTTGCCCAGTAACATGGAAAAGAACTTCATTCTGGCTTATGCCTCCAAGGGAAAAGGAAAGGAAGATCTGCTCCATTCCTTCTGGGACAGCACCAAACAGGTCACAAGGATCAGCTTCAGGGCTAAAGACATCGGCACCAAAGAAATGGATGTACTTTACCGCCGGGTGAATAACGATATTGATTCCATTTTCCCCCCGGAACACTACCAGGTAACCGCTTCCGGATCAAGCATTACCTTCTACAAAGGCACGCAGTATCTGTTTCACAGTCTGTTCACCAGTGTAGGTTTGGCCATTTTGCTGATTTCCATCTTTATGGCCATTATGTTCTCCTCCCCCAGAATGGTGGTGATTTCGCTGATCCCCAACCTGATCCCCCTGGTTCTGACCGGAGCTGTGATGGGCATACTGGGAATACCCATTAAAGCCTCCACCATCCTGGTCTTCAGTATTGCCTTCGGAATTTCCGTTGACAGCACCATACAGTTTCTGACGAAGTACCGCTTTGAACTGAAAGTTACAGGTTGGGACATACGGCGCTCGGTGATTCTTGCCCTCCGGGAAACCGGTATCGGCATGATGTACACAGCTGCAGTGCTTTTCTTCGGATTTGGCATTTTCAGTCTTTCCACCTTCGGCGGAACCCAGGCCATGGGCGTTCTGGTTTCACTAACCCTGCTTACTGCCATTACCTCCAACCTGATATTATTGCCTTCCCTGCTCTCAGGTTTAGTGACCCTGACCGAGAAAGAGAGTTTTGAAGCACCCCTGATTCCGATCGAGGATGAAGATGAGGAAATCAGGAAACTGGATGAAATGAATTCCGGAGAAAACAGCCACAATCCTGACAGTCATGTATGAGGTAAGTTACCTGCAGGAACTGATTGAAAAAGAAATCAGCAGGTATTCCCGGCAATGGGATATACAACACCCTTTAAATCTGTATCAGCCGGTTTCATATGCCCTGAATGTCGGAGGAAAAAGAATCAGACCATTGTTGGTATTGCTGGCTTATCAGCTTTTTGGGGAAAAACCTGAATCGATCTTAAAAGCCGCTGTGGCTATTGAGTTGTTCCACAACTTCACCCTCCTGCACGACGACATCATGGATAAAGCGGAGATGCGCAGAAATCAGCCATCGGTACATATCAGGTATAACGAAAACACAGCAATTCTTTCCGGAGACGTCATGGCTTTTCTGGCCTACGGACTATTACTTGAAATCCCTTCCGACAGGATAATTGAAATAGCTACACGGTTTACCCTGACTGCCCGTGAGATTTGTGAAGGACAGCAAATGGACATGGATTTTGAATCCCGGACTGATGTTACCACAGAGGAGTACCTGGAAATGATCCGCCTTAAAACTGCCGTATTGCTGGGTTGTTCTTTGCAGGCAGGCGGAAGGCTGGCCGGCTGTGATGAGGAAACAGGCCATGTGCTTTACCAGGTCGGGATAGACCTTGGTATTGCTTTCCAGCTCCAGGATGATCTGCTCGACACTTACGGCGATCAGCGTCATTTTGGCAAAAACATAGGAGGGGATATCGTAGCCAATAAAAAAACCTTCCTGTTGGTTGAATCTTTGCATAAGGCAGAAGGACAGCAAAAGAAAGCCCTGGAAAGCTGGCTGAAGAAAGAAAAATTTAACAAAGAAGATAAAATCAACGCTGTCCGGAATATTTATGACGAACTACATATCCGTCGTATTACTGAACAGAAGATCAACGAATTCAGCAACAGCGGATTGGAGTCGCTAAAGAGGCTTCCTGCCCCCTATGATCGGAAGGAACCTTTGCTGTCGCTGATTTCCGCTTTGATCAACAGAATCAGTTGAAGTTTTATCATTTCGATGTAAAAAATAAAGATAAACCACTAATTTTGTCAGAGCCGTTTTGCGGTTAAGTTAAAACACAATTTTATGAATCAGATAAAGGGGAAAGTTATCCAGGTAATCGGACCTGTGGTGGATGTAAGTTTTGAAGGTCTGGGAAATGATTTGCCCAACATTAACGATGCACTGGAAGTGGTCAGGGAAGTTGGCAACCTGGTTATTGAATGTCAGCAACACATCGGAGAAAACACCATCCGCTGTATTGCCATGGATTCCACCGATGGAATTTGTCGGGGACTGGAGGTAATTTCCAAAGGTAGTCCGATCAGGATGCCCAAAGGAGAGGCTGCACTTGGCCGTTTGCTGAATGTAACGGGAGACCCGGTTGACGGGTTGGGTGCATTGCCAAAAAACGGACTGGAAATCCACAACAACCCCCCAAAATATGAAAATCTGACGACGGAAACCCAGGTCTTGTATACCGGTATCAAAGTGATTGACCTCATAGAGCCTTACGCCAAAGGCGGTAAGATCGGTTTGTTTGGTGGTGCGGGAGTTGGAAAAACCGTGTTGATTCAGGAATTGATCAACAATATTGCACTTGCCCACAGTGGTCTTTCAGTATTCGCCGGTGTTGGTGAACGTACCCGTGAAGGGAATGACCTTCTCCGGGAAATGATTGAAGCCGACATTGTCAATTATGGTCCGGAATTTAAGGAGTCTATGGAGTCTGGCAGCTGGGACCTGAGCAAAGTTAACATGGATAATGTCAGGAGTTCCAAGCTGGCCATGGTATTCGGACAAATGAACGAACCACCGGGTGCCCGTGCAAGGGTGGCGCTTTCAGGGCTTACCATTGCTGAGAGTCTCCGCGATGGCGATGGTTCCGGCGGCCGGGATATCCTTTTTTTCATTGACAACGTTTTCCGTTTTACCCAGGCAGGTTCAGAGGTATCAGCCCTTCTTGGCCGTATGCCGTCGGCGGTAGGTTACCAGCCCACCCTCGCTACGGAAATGGGAATTATGCAGGAAAGGATCACTTCTACCAAAACCGGTTCGATTACATCGGTCCAGGCCGTTTATGTTCCGGCTGACGACCTTACCGACCCGGCTCCTGCCACTACTTTTGCCCACCTCGATGCCACTACTGTTTTGAGCCGCAAAATTTCCGAATTGGGTATTTACCCGGCCATCGACCCGCTGGATTCTACCTCCAGGATCCTTACCCCCGAAGTTGTCGGAAACGAACACTACGATTGTGCCCAGCGCGTAATCCAGATCCTGCAGCGGTACAAGGAACTTCAGGACATCATCGCTATCCTTGGGATGGAAGAGCTTTCTGAAGAAGACAAACTGGTTGTTCACCGCGCCCGCCGTGTCCAGCGTTTCCTGTCACAACCTTTCTTTGTGGCTGAACAGTTTACAGGTCTTTCCGGAGAACTGGTCGGAATGAGTGACATCATCAAAGGATTCACCATGATCCTGAACGGCGACGTTGACCAATACCCGGAAGCAGCATTTAACCTGGTAGGCACCATTGAACAGGCCATTGCCAAAGGAGAACAAATGTTGAAAAACCTTTGATTAAAAGCATCTTACAATATTAAACCTGTCTGAATCATGTTCATCGAAATCATCGCACCTGAAAAACAGCTTTACAGCGGAGAAGTGAACCTGGTACAGTTGCCCGGGGAAAAAAGTTCTTTTGAATTGCTCAGGAATCATGCCCATATCATTTCCACCTTAAAAAAAGGAATAATCCGGCTAATTGACAAAGAGGGTAAAGAATTGACCTTTCCCGTGGATGGAGGAGTCATCGAAAACCAAAACAACACGATTGTGATTTTGGTGACCGGACAATAATAACTTGAATTTTCTTAACCAAATGCCCTGGTGTGTAACTACTCCGGGGCAATTTTTTTATGAGAAAAACAAAATTCCTGATCATACGGTTAAGTTCCATCGGAGACATCGTTTTGACCTCTCCGTTGATCCGCTGTCTGAAACAACAGGTGGAGGACGCTGAAATTCATTTTGTTACCCGCTCAAAATACAGCGATCTGGTTCTCGCCAATCCTTACATTGATAAGATTCACTTTCTTGACCGCCACCTGGGTTTCCTCCTTCAGGAACTGGCTACAGTGAAACCTGACTACATCATTGATCTTCACCGGAATTTCAGAAGTTTCCGGATAAAACGGCACCTTGGAATTCCTGCCTATTCCTTTAACAAACTGAATATCCGGAAATGGCTCAGGGTGCAGTTCGGTATTGATCTGTTACCGGAAGTTCATATCGTGGACCGATATTTTAAGACGCTGATTCCATTTGGTGTTCACTCCGATGGCAAGGGACTGGATTACTTCATTCCGGAAGGGAAACAATATGATTTTTCACGTTTGCCTGATCTCTTCAAAAAGGGATACCTTACCTTTATTATAGGAGGAACTTATCATACCAAAAGGCTCCCCGTTGGAAAGGTTATCTCCATTTGCCGGAAAATCAACGTTCCGGTCATTCTGATCGGTGGTAAACAGGAAGTTCCGGAGAGCTTGCTGATCGGGCGGGAAACCGGTAACCATATCCTGAACCTGACCGGTAAAACCACCCTGAGTGAGTCAGCCAGCCTGATCAGGGATGCCCGGCTGGTACTGACCAATGATACAGGAATGATGCATATTGCCGCTGCGTTTGGCAAAAAAATCCTCTCCTTCTGGGGAAACACCATTCCCAAGCTGGGTATGTCGCCCTACCTGCCTCACTCCGCTTCAAAAATTATGGAAGTGGAGGGGCTCTCCTGCCGGCCATGCTCAAAACTGGGTTTCCAGAAATGCCCCCGTAAACATTTCCGGTGTATGAACGATCTTGATCCGGATGTCGCTGTTGACTGGATCAACGAGAATTTTCATACCGGTCAAATGCCGCTTTAATCCTGTTCAGTCCTTCCGCCAGAACAGAGCGCGGACATCCGATGTTTATCCTTTGCATCCCGTCTCCTCCGGTTCCAAACCTGGCGCCATTGTTTAGCCCTACCCTGCCTTTTTCTACCAGAAAGCGGGTGAGTTGTTTATCCTTCATGCCGTATTCCCTGAAATTGAGCCAGACCAGGTAAGTCGCTTCCGGCCGCATCACTTTAACCTTCGGAAGATGTGTGTCAAAAAATTCCTCCAGATACCGGTAATTTCCCTCTACATATTCCATCAATTGTCTAAGCCAGTCTTCCCCGGAAGTGTAAGCCGCTTCCAGGGCAACCTTGCCGGCGATGTTCCCGGTCTGAATGTGCAGGGTACCCATCAGCTTTTCTATTTTTTTCCTCATTTCAGGATTGGGGATGATGGCAAAAGAGGTGGCCAATCCTGCCACATTAAAGGTTTTGCTGGGCGCCATGCATACAATGCTGTTCATCCGGCTTTCGGCCGACAACATACCCCAGGGAATATGCCTGTTGCCTGAGAACAGCAGGTCGGAATGGATTTCATCAGAGACAACGATGAGTGAATGCTTCAGGCATATAGTCTCCAGGGCTTCCAATTCATGCTGTTTCCAGACCATGCCTCCGGGATTGTGCGGATTGCAAAGCAGCAGCATCCGGGTGCCGGGATCCAGCTTACTTTCCAGATCCTCTATATCAAAACTATACCTGTTGCCGGAAAGTCTCAAAGGATTTTCCACCATTCTGCGGCCCGATCCCCTTACGGTTTCATAAAAGGGAAAATAAACCGGAGGCTGAACCACTACTTTTTCCCCTCTGACGGTGAGGGATTGTACAGCTGCCGTCAGTGCGGAGACCACCCCCGGGCTGAAAATAATCCACTCCCTTTCGATGTCCCATCCGTGACGGTTCCGGAGCCACTTCATGATGCTGTCATAAAAAGCATCTCCCCTGAAAGTATAGCCCAGGATTTCATGTTCCATTCTTTTCCGGATGGCTTCCATGATGAAGTCGGGAGTCCTGAAATCAGTATCAGCCACCCAAAGGGGCAAAACATCCGCTGAACCGAAAATTTGGGGTAGCGCATCATATTTGATGCAATCCGTTCCTGTACGGTCAACGATTTCGTCGAAATTGTATTTTTTCATTTGATCTGATGATGGTGGAGACGCACAGCTGTTCATCTTTACCTGGAGACGCACAATTGTGCGTCTTTACTTGGAGACGCACAATTGTGCGTCTTTACTTGGAGACGAACAGTTGTGCGTCTTTACATGGTTATTTTTTTTAAGGTTATGTCTCCGTGTTCCTTTTCAGCTACCAACACAAAATCAAAAATATTGCGCCGGAGGCAAAGGTCGAAGTCAGATGCCGGCGCCCATTCCTGGCTGGCAGGCTCAAAAAACCTTGCGCCAGACCCCTGTCTGATGGTGCCAGCCACAGCTTCCCAGCCGGTCGGTAAGCCCAGCAGTTCATTATGGATGTATTCAGCACACAAGGTATCTTCATCGGTTGGGTATTCACAGGCATAACCCATACAAACCAGGGAAACCTTTGCAGGGTTGTTTATCCGGATGTATCTCACTATAGCAGAAGCATTTACAAAACTACCCGTCAATATAATTTCAGCTCCCCGGGCATTAACGATTCCCTGAGTTCCTGAGCTGGTGGTATGAATGATGGTTTTCCCTTTAAGGTCAGCAGAC
>DAIDJX010000097.1 GCA_027451165.1 Prolixibacteraceae bacterium
CGGTAATAACTTTCCTTTGATTCTATTCCTGGCTGCTGTTCACTTCCCCATCCAGTTCTGCGATGCACAATTCCAGCGCTTTTTTCTGGTAAAACCGCTCATGGGTGAAGTTCAGAAATTTCAGAATGCGGAAGGCATTGAATACCTGAAAGAAACGGTCGTTAAAAATTTCCGGACGGCTGCAGTTGCGTGCCAGCAGTTCCAATTCCGTCATCACCTCCTCTTCTGCCAGAAAAGCCTGAATTGCTTCCGGCCATGATCCTACCCTGGGGCCATTCATAGCTATTCCTGGCTGAAAAAACAAGTGCCTTTGTTCAAAGAAGCATTTCAGCTCCCTGAAAGCCTGAAAATTGTAAGTCATCAGCTCTTCTTCCTGATTGTCCATCCACTTTTTCATAAAAGGCCCTGTGCCAAAAGGTACCCGGAGCGATACCCTTGCGGAAGGGTAAACGATGGTGGATTTGATTTCACCCACATGGCCTGATTGGGTCAGGGTCTGCAGAAAGTAAAAATCCTCTCCGGCTTTACGGCGCGTCATTCCGCCCCGTTTCCTGTATGCTTCCGCAGTTACGGCAAATGCAGAACCAATGGTATACAAGGCATGAGGATATCCGGTAAAAGTGAGTGCATTTTTATAATACCACAGGTATTTCTCGTAGGTTCTGATCCCTTTCTGTTGTTTTTCCGGCAAACCATCCGTCAGGTGATGAAAGGCAAGGGTGGCTCCCACATCCCGGGGATGTTCCCTGAAATGTTTCAGAATGGAGCGGAAATAGTTTTCATCCACCAGGGTGTCTGCATCCAGGGATACAATAATACCCTCCGGAAGATTCAGTTGGTTGAAACGGTACAGGGCTTCATCCATGGCTGTTTTTCTGGCTAAACCGACTCCTGCCCATTTGGCTGGGAGCTTCACCGGACCCACCGGGAAAAAAGTCAGCCATTCACTGGGATGGTGACTCATCCAATCCCGGATAGCGGCTACTGTGTTCCGGTTATACCGGGAAATTTCCTCTTTCGCATCGATCGACTCATTGACCAGAATGATGACTTCCACCTTTCCGGATACAGGATGACAATCATAGAGCGACCGGAGGGTCAGCAGAATGTCGGGCTCTGTCAGGCAGGGAATAATGACAATGACCAGTGTGTCAGGATGAATCTTCTCCGGGATGACCGGGCTAAATTGCCCTGATTTTTCGAAGTAGGAATTGGCGAACATGGTTAAAAAAATAATCCGGACTAAAATCCGGATTATTTCTGAATATTTTGTTTATTGTTATTTTTTTGAAGCCTGGTACCGGGTATTCATTTTTAACAGTACATCTTTGGTGATGTTTTCCGTTTCAGGCCCGATTAGTATATCAGCCGAGTTGAGAATGTAATCATACTTTCCGGCAGCATTGTACACTTTAAGGTAGTTGATCAGGCTGTCGATCAGCTGTTTCTGATTGGCTTGCTGCATTTCAGCCAGTTTGGTGGAAAGTTCCTGGTCAAGGCGGGTAATTTCCTGCTCTTTTCCAACCAACCTGTCCCGTTCCTGAACAGCACGTTGTTCTGTCAGAAAACCGCCACGTTGCAGTTTCTGCTGAAACTCACTGGCTTCGCGCTCGAATGCGCTCCTTTTTGCACCATATTCGCTGGTAAAAGCTTCCTGCTTTTTGGTGAATTCTTCATGTAAGAACTGCGCCAGATCATAATTCAATATCAGGGAGTCGGCTTTGACATAGGCAATTTTCAAAGCGCCGGCAGTACCGGAACCTTCTTGGCCGCCAGGTTTTGACTTACCGCTTCCTGCTCCTGTAAAATGCAGGATGTATAAAACCAAAACAGCAACAGCCAGAATAACCGATACAATTAAAGAAGTTCCTTTCATCTGTTTTCAATTTACAGATTGCAAAGATAGTTTTTTCAGTCAATTGCAACTCCTCTGTTTAACATTTTTTAAGTACCTGACAGGCAGTATGATAGATAAAAAACATGTACAAAATCATGTTTTGAATCTGACAAACATCATTGAATGAAGAAGGTGCACCCGTTATTTTTGAAGAAAAATTTTCAGTGTTCTACTATATTTTTCACAAAATGAATATTAACAGTTTGATTGCCAGTGTTTTACCCTACATGCCCCATCGTTTGATCTGGTTGTTTTCCTCCCGTTATATTGCCGGTACTACCATCGAGGATGGAATACGGGTTTCCGCAGAGTTGAATGCGTCGGGAGCAGAAGTGACCATTGATCTGCTTGGTGAGTTTATTAAGACACTGGACGAAGCAGCTGTTAATACAGGAAAGTACATTGAAATCATCCGGAGGTTTTCTTCGGAGAAGATCAGGGGGAATTTTTCGGTGAAGCCAACGATGTTTGGTTTGTTGCTGGATAAGGAAATTTGTTACCGGCATGTCAGGGAGGTAGTAATGGAAGCGCATGCCAATGGCAGTTTTATCCGCATTGATATGGAAGACTCCCAGTGTGTGGATATGGAAATTGAGCTTTACCGCCGTTTGAAAGCTGAATTCCCGCAAAGTGTGGGGCTCGTGCTTCAGGCTTATCTCAGGCGGACCCTTTCCGATATTGAATCGCTGATGGATGTGCACACGGAGGAATCCCCCCTGAATTTCAGGTTATGCAAAGGAATTTACATTGAACCTGCTGAAATTGCCTTCAAGGGCTATGAGGAAGTCAGGCAAAATTATCTTCTCCTTTTGGAATTTATGCTTAAAAACAAGATCAGGGTCGGAATAGCCACTCATGATAAGTTCCTGGTCGGGGAAGCCTGTAAACTGATTGAGCAATACCAGGTTCCTGTAAGCCGGTATGAGTTCCAGATGTTGTACGGGGTTACCCCGGAACTGAGGAGTTCCATCCTTAAAAAAGGTCACCGTATGCGGGTGTATGTCCCTTACGGGAAAGACTGGTTTGGGTATTCCACCCGGCGATTGAAAGAAAACCCGAGAATGGCCAGCCTGATCATCAAAGCGCTTTTTTTCAGGGGATAATCGACCAGATCAACTGGTTGAGTGCCCTCTTGGGCACATGGTGGATCTGGTTCTCATCCCGCCAGTATTTGACATCATTATGCTTCATGTCTTCAATAACCACCGTTTCTGCGGGCTTGCCCAGGGCGATTACCCACAGGATTTCCAGGTGTTGCGGAAGTTGAAGCAATGCCGCCAGTTTGGCCTTATTGACTGAACCGATGATGCACCCTCCATAGCCATCCTCTACAGCTCCCAGCAGAATAGTTTGTACAGCAATGCCATCATCACAATACCGGTTTTCGCTGATCGATTTGTCATGCATCACCACGATGTATGCTGCCGGGCGCTCACCTTCCGCAGGTCCTGCCCAGCCGGTAAGATAGCCGGCCCAGGCCAGGAGCTGAAATATTCCGGCATTCAGCTCCGGATTCACACTGCCTGTATACTTCAGGGGCTGGTTGTTCCTTCCTGACGGGACAAAACGGCTTAATCCGATCCATTGCTCAAGTTGTTCGCCGGAAATCCTTTCCTCTTCCCGGAATCGACGATAACTCCGGTTCTTTTTTACCAATTCTGAAAAGTTCATGTTATCGTTTTTATCATTTATTAACCAATCCGGAGTAAAAATAGAAAAATATTCTCATACATTTGGAGAACAGAACAGAACAGTATCTCCTGATTCCGGAATGCAGCATCTGCCGGACTTTGGGAGGATAAAACCGGGAAAGACCTACTTATGTCTGATTTCAAATTTGTTATTCAGCAGAATTCGCACAAGCTCAAGTTCAGGCAGCTGACCGATGCGGTGGAAGATGCCATCAGCAACCACCAGCTCGAACCCGGCGACATGCTTCCGTCGGTTAACCAGTTGATGAAGGATTGCCAGTTGTCAAGAGATACTGTTTTCAAAGCCTATAATGATCTGAAGTTAAGAGGTGTGGTGGAAGCGGTTCCCAACAGGGGTTACTTTGTGGCCCGGAAAATCACACGGGTACTGCTTTTCCTGGATACGTTCAAAGCCTATAAGGAAGTTCTTTACCATGCTTTCCGGGATCATCTCCATAAAGAGATCAAAGTGGATCTTCATTTTCACCATTACAACATCCGGGTTTTTGAAAACATCATCAGGGAAAGTGTCGGGAAATACAGCAACTACATCATCATGAACTTCGATCATCCCCGGGTACCCGATATTACCGGCAAGTTACCCCAGGATAAACTGATGATCATTGACTGGAATATCCACACTTCTCCGGACGTTTCTTTTGTGGCGCAGGATTTTGGAGAACCGGTATACCGCTGTCTGGAGGATAGCCTTGACAAGATCAAAAAATACAATCGTTTTGTTTTTTATTATCCACCTTTCACCTGGCATCCCAGGATTGCCGTAGATTATTTTCTGAAATTTGTCAGGGAGCACCACCTTCATCATGAAGTCATTGAAGATCCGGAAGCTTTCAGGGTGAATAAGGGCGATTTGTTCTTTCTGGTCAGCGACAGAACCCTTGCAGGCTTCCTGGATCAGTGCAGCGAGAAAAGGCTGGTCATTGGACAGGATGCCGGAGTGATCTCCTACAATGAAACACCCATGAAAAAGTATGTTAAAGATGGAATTACCGTTATCTCAACAGACTTCGTCCAATTGGGCAGAAAAGCTGCTGAATTCGCCAATACCGGCCAGGCTGTCAGGTGTTATGTACCTACCCAAATGCATTTCCGTCATTCTCTTTAAAAATATGTTGCACAACATAAATCAGGAAACAACAGAATAAATAAATCAGTATAAGTTTACATACCACAACAGAACAGAACAGATAATAAATAACGTAAATTAAAATATTGGCAATCATGTACTTATTAGGATTCGATATTGGGAGTTCGTCAGTGAAAGTTTCATTGCTTCAGGGAGATAACGGGGAGTGTCTCGCATCAGCTTTTTCTCCCAGGCAGGAGATGTCCATTTCTGCCAGGGTTGCAGGGTGGGCAGAACAGGATCCGGAGGGATGGTGGCATCATCTGAAGCTGGCGCTGAAGGAGGTATTGACTGTTTCGGGTATTGATTCCGGAGCAATCGGGGCTGTAGGCATTTCTTACCAGATGCACGGATTGGTGATGGTTGACAAAAATCACCAGGTCATCCGGCCTTCCATCATTTGGTGCGACAGCAGGGCTGCCGGCATCGGAGAGGCTGCCTTCAGATCGATTGGTGGGGAAAAATGCCTTTCCCATCTGCTGAACTCTCCGGGGAATTTCACGGCCTCCAAATTAAGGTGGGTGAAGGAAAATGAGCCCGATTCTTACAACAGGTTATATAAAATTATGTTGCCGGGCGACTACATAGCCATGAAAATGAGCGGGGAAATCAGAACCACCGTTACAGGGCTATCGGAGGGCATCCTTTGGGATTTTTCGGAAAACAGTCCGGCCAAACTGTTGCTCCGGCATTATGGATTTGAAGAATCCATGATTCCTGAACTGGTTCCGGTTTTTGGGGAGCAGGGGAGAATATCCGCTTCTGCAGCCGCTGAACTCGGGCTGAGGGAAGGGACCCTGATCGCCTACCGGGCAGGAGACCAACCCAACAATGCACTTTCGCTGAATGTTCTGCAACCGGGTGAGGTGGCTACCACGGCCGGTACTTCCGGAGTGGTTTATGGTGTCAGCGGGGAAATCAGGTTTGATCCCGATTCGAGGGTGAATACCTTTGCCCATGTGAACCATTCGGCAGCAAAACCAAGGCTGGGCGTGTTGCTTTGCATCAACGGAACAGGAATTCTCAACTCCTGGCTGAAAAAGACAACCGGGAACCTTTATTCCTACGATGAAATGAACCGGATAGCCGGTGAGATCCCTGTCGGTTCAGGGAGTGTCACCATCCTTCCCTTCGGAAACGGCGCTGAAAGAGTGCTGAAAAACAGGGATATTGGTGCTTCAGTGTCGGGACTGAATTTCAATATGCACCACACAGGACATTTGTTGCGGGCAGCCCAGGAAGGGATCGTCTTCTCCTTCAAATATGGTATGGACGTCATGGAAAGCACGGGTATTCACCCCCGTGTGATCCGGGCTGGCAAAGCCAATATGTTTCTTAGCCCTGTTTTCCGCGAAACATTGGCCGGAATTACCGGGGCCACCATCGAATTGTACAATACTGACGGTTCCATTGGCGCAGCCCGGGGAGCAGGGATCGGCTCCGGATATTACGCTTCTCCTGACGAAGCTTTCCGTAACCTGCTGAAACTCGAAACGGTGGAACCGGATTCTGCAAAGACCGCTCAGTACATGGAGGCTTATGAACAGTGGCTGAGCCATTTGAACAGTGTAATCAACCATTGATAATTGTAGAGACGCACAACCGTGCGTCTCAGTCAGAATAATTTTAACAAATCATCTTTAACAATAAATTTAAAATTATGGATTATTTTGTAGGCAACAAATCGTTTTTCCCCGGAATCGGGAAAATCAAATTCGAGGGTCAGGATTCCCGCAATCCATTGGCATTCAAATGGTATGATGAAAACAGGGTAGTTGCAGGGAAGACCATGAAAGAGCACCTGCGCTTTGCAGTGGCTTACTGGCATACCTTCTGCGGAACCGGAGAAGATCCCTTCGGACCGGGCACGCAGATTTTTCCCTGGGACGATGAAGCACCGGTGATGGACAAGAACAAGGCCCGTATGGATGCAGCCTTTGAATTCATCACGAAAATGGGTATTCCTTACTACTGCTTCCACGACACCGATGTGGTGGGTACCGGGTCTGTTTTCGAAATCGAAAAAAGGCTGGCAACCATGGTGGAATATGCGAAAGAGCGCCAGGCTGCCACCGGGGTGAAACTGCTCTGGGGAACAGCCAACGTCTTTTCCAATCCCCGTTATATGAATGGAGCTTCCACCAATCCTGATTTTGCAGTGGTCGCCAATGCTGCTGTCCAGATCAAAAACGCCATCGATGCCACCATTGCACTGGGTGGTACCGGCTACGTGTTCTGGGGTGGCCGTGAAGGGTACATGAGCCTGCACAACACCAATATGAAGCGGGAACTGGAGCACATGGGAATGTTTCTGTCCATGGCCCGGGATTACGGACGGAAACAGGGATTCACCGGCACCTTCTTCGTGGAGCCGAAACCCATGGAACCAACCAAACACCAGTATGATTTTGATGCTGGCACAGTGATCGGTTTCCTCCGCAAAAACGGTTTGGATAAGGATTTCAAAATCAACGTAGAAGTAAACCACGCCACCTTAGCCGGCCATACCTTTGCCCATGAACTGAGGGTAGCCGCTGATGCCGGTATGCTGGGTTCAATTGACGCCAATAAAGGCGACTATCAGAATGGTTGGGATACCGATGAATTCCCTACCAACATTTATGAAATCACGGAAGCCATGCTCGAAATTCAGCAGGCAGGTGGATTTACCCACGGAGGTATCAATTTCGACGCCAAAACCCGCCGGAATTCCACCGATCTGGAAGATATTTTTATTGCCCATATCGCCGGAATGGATGTATTTGCCCGTTCACTGGTGGTGGCCGATAAAATTCTCAACCAGTCTGACTACCTGAAAAGACGTGCCCAACGTTACGCTTCCTTTGACGCCGGAAAAGGAGCCGACTTTGAAAACGGAAAACTTTGTCTGACCGACCTATACCAGGTTGCCAAAGAAGTCGGAGAACCTGCCCAAATCAGCGGCAAACAGGAATTGCTGGAACAATTGATTGCCAGCTATATCTGATTATAACATTAATGCCGGTATGTAATGGCTTATATTGACACATCATCCAAATCCGATCCGGGATCTTACCAAAAAGGGAATCCGGTATATATCATCCTACTTACCCTGGTGGCAACTTTGGGTGGACTACTTTTCGGGTATGACACAGCCGTAGTAAACGGAGCAGAAAAATCACTGGTTGAATTCTACATTTACAAAACAGTAAACGGAACCTACCAATATGTTTCGGATATTGTTTCTGTGGTCACTCAGTATCAGCTGTTGCTATCGGTTGTTATGG
Source organism: Prolixibacteraceae bacterium (assembly GCA_027451165.1). Lineage (GTDB taxonomy): Bacteria > Bacteroidota > Bacteroidia > Bacteroidales > Prolixibacteraceae > UBA1413. The sequence continues at coordinate 8,002 of DAIDJX010000097.1, forward strand.
TCCTGATCTTTACGATCATTTCCGGCCAGATTGTCAAGCTGATGGGTAAAAAGAAAGGGTTAATGATCGGTGGGGCTATCCTGCTGATCGTTTTGCTCTGGATTATTTGGTTTGTGGGTAAGCCGGTCCCGACTGATCCCGGAGAATTGAAAGATACTGCCGATGCGGTCAAGGGATTTGTCGTTTCAAGTGCGTTAATTGGCTGTGTAATCGGCGGATCACTTGCCGGCTTCATCTCCCGGTCTCTTGGACGGAAAAACGGGTTGTTTATCGCAGCTATCGCCTTTTTTGTATCCGCTGTTGGAGCCTGGAAACCGGAAAGTTTTAATTTCTTCGGTGTCCTCGATGTTTATTCATTTGTTATTTATCGTATCATCGGAGGTATAGGGGTTGGGATCGCCTCTATGATCTCACCGATGTATATTGCGGAAATAGCTCCGGCTAAGACACGTGGTAAACTCGTTTCATTTAACCAGTTTGCCATTATCTTCGGAATGCTGGTCATCTATTTTGTCAATTATTTCATTGCCAAACAGGGTGACGACCAGTGGCTTACCGAGACAGGATGGAGATGGATGTTCTTCTCAGGAGCCATACCGGCAGGAATTTTCATCATTCTGCTGTTCTTTATCCCGGAAACACCTCGTTACCTGGTGCTGAACAACAAAGCGGATAAAGCAAAACAGGTACTGAGGAAAATTGCAGGCGAAGAACAGGCTGGCAAAATTCTGGAAGAAATCAAAGCCACACTCCATGAACAACATGCTCCCTGGTTATCATATGGTTTCCTGGTCATTTTTATCGGGATCATGCTTTCCGTATTCCAGCAATTTGTGGGCATCAATGTAGTGTTGTATTACGCCGGCAATATTTTCCGGAACATGGGAGCATCTACCGACAGCTCGTTGCTTCAAACCATAATTGTGGGGGCAGTTAACCTGGCATTTACCGTGGTAGCAATCCTGACAGTGGATAAATTCGGGCGTAAACCATTGATGATCATAGGGTCCATTGGAATGGCCATCAGTATGATTTCCCTGGGCCTGACCTTTTTCCTGGGAGGGGCTGAACTTTCCAAAGGTTCCAGTATGGTGGCGTTGATTTTTATGCTAACCTATACTGCTTCTTTTGCGCTTAGTTGGGGACCGGTCTGCTGGGTGCTTCTTTCGGAGATATTCCCGAATTCGATTCGCGGCGCCATGTCTATTGCCGTGGCCGCCCAATGGATCGCCAACTGGATCGTTTCGCTGACATTCCCCATGTTGAATGACAATGTGTGGTTGACCGGTATGTTCAACCATGGATTCTCCTACTGGATTTATGGTCTGATGGGTATACTTTCCGCATTGTTCATGTGGAAAATGGTTCCGGAAACCAAGGGAAAAACCCTCGAGGAGATGGAGCACCTGTGGAAGAAGTAACCGGTAATTGAATTTCGGATTTCGGATTTGAAATTTCGGATTTTCCTGCGGACTCTCCCGCTTTTAAATCCGAAATCGTACATCCGAAATCCGAAATTCAATTGACTTAGCACCTCTTTTTTGAATTCTTTATGGTTTTGAATAAAATAATATCTTTGGAGGGAATTTAATGACCAACTAATGAAGAACAGCACCGTTAAGCCCGGTTATTTGTTTACATCCCGCTACACCAATTACATTTTTATTCTGCTCTTTCTTCTCTATCTTTTTGATTATGCCGACCGCATGGTGGTCAATTCCATGTTCACCGCCATCCAGCGGGATTGGGGAATCAACGATACCCAAAGCGGATGGCTTGTTTCTGTGATCTATCTGGCCATCGGCATCCTGACTTTCCCGGTTTCTTTGCTGATTGACCGCTGGAGCCGTACCAAAACCATCGGAATTATGGCCATTGTATGGAGCATGGCCACCCTCCTGTGTGCCCTCACAGGAAACTATGTCCAGTTGTTTATGGCCAGGGTATTGATCGGTTTTGGAGAAGCAGGATATGCTCCCGGGGGCAGCGCCATGATTTCTGCCTTGTATCCGATTGAAAAAAGATCCAAAATGATGGGGCTTTGGAATGCCTCCATTCCCATAGGTTCAGCCATTGGGGTGACCATGGGCGGAATCATCGCCAGTACCATCGGATGGAAACATGCTTTCGGATTGGTTGCGCTGCCTGGTTTGATCGTTGCCGTCTTGTTCCTCTTTATCAAGGATTATAAAACGGTTGACCTTTCCAAAAGGGATAAGTCCAACAAGAAGATCAGAATGGAGACCAAGGACATTTTCAGGGAATTTATCACCAAACCTTCCCTGATCCTGACCTACTTTGGAATGGCTGCCATCGTTTTTGTCACCACTGCCCTGATCGTTTGGTTACCCAAATATTTTGAAACCATCGGGGGCATTGAACCCAAAAAAGCGGGATCGATGGCTGGAGCCATTATGATGCTGGCGCTGATCGGAGCCCCTGTTGGCGGAACTATTATCGACAGATGGAGAAAAACACAGAAAAAAGCCAGGTTGCTTTTCCCGGCAATTTCCACCTTTATTTCTGCTGTTCTGCTCTTCCTTGGAATTGTAGTTTTTAGAGGTACCCCACAGTTAATTACCCTTTTTGCCTTTGGGGTAGTGATCATGACCTTCGTTGCCGGAGCGGGCGCTGTAACCCAGGATGTGATCCATCCCGGTTTGCGTGCTACCTCCTATGCCATTGCCGTTGCCGTGCAAAACCTGCTGGGGTCCTTTACCGCTCCCATCGTTCTGGGCAAAATATCTGACCATTCTGACCTTCAGAAAGCCATGGATATTTTGCCGGTAGCCCTGCTGATCGGCTCCCTGCTCTTCTTTATCGGCTCCAAATACCTCGTGAACGATATGAAAAAGGTGGAGGATATCCACCTCGAAACAGCATAAAAATTAAGGGCAGAAACTTTTCTGCCCTT